>PXAW01000609.1 GCA_003567055.1 Hyphomicrobiales bacterium | reverse complement strand
GCCGCTCCAGCCCCCGCGCATTGGCCCGCAAAGCCGCTGGCAGCCGGGCGCCGGCGAGATCGAGCCGCTGGCGCTTGGTGGAGAGAATTTCGTCCGGCGTCGGCAGGGCGCGCGCCGCCGAGCGCAGATCCGCGCGCAGCCGCTCCAGTCGGCGCAGCATCGCATCCTCGTGGCGATGGGCGAGATCGTGCACGGTGGCGAGCAGATCGAGCCGCACCGGCACCACCATTTCGGCCGCGCCCGTCGGCGTCGGCGCGCGCCGGTCGGCGACGAGGTCGATCAGCGTCCAGTCGGTCTCGTGACCGACGGCGGAGATCACGGGAATGGCGCTCCCGGCCACCGCATGCACCAGATCTTCGTCGTTGAAACCCCACAGATCCTCGATCGAGCCGCCGCCGCGCGCCACGATGATCACATCGGGACGCGGGATGGCGCCGCCCGGTTCGAGCGCGTTGAATCCGCGCACCCCGGCTGCCACTTCCTCGCCGCTGGTCTCGCCCTGCACGCGAACGGGCCAGACCAGCACATGGCGCGGAAACCGGTCCTGCAGGCGGTGGAGAATGTCGCGGATCACCGCCCCGGTCGGCGAGGTGACGACGCCGATGACGCGCGGCAGATAGGGCAGGGGGCGCTTGCGCTCCGGCGCGAACAGGCCCTGCGCCTCGAGCTTGCGCTTGCGCTCGTCGAGCAGCGCCATCAGCGCGCCGACGCCGGCGGGTTCGATCGTGTCGATGATGATCTGATAGCTGGATTTGCCGGCGAATGTGGTGATCCGCCCCGTGGCGATCACCTCCAGCCCCTCCTGCGGCTTGATGCGCAGGCGGCCATAGACGCCGCGCCAGATCACCGCGTCGATGCGCGCGTTCTGGTCCTTGAGCGAGAAATAGCAATGGCCGGACGAATGTGGCCCGCGAAATCCGGAAATCTCGCCGCGCAGGCGGACATGGCCGAACGCGTCCTCGATCGTGCGCTTGAGCGCGCCGGAGAGTTCCGAGACGGTAAATTCTGCGGCGTTGGAAGCAGGCTGGTTCATGCTTTCCTTGTAGCGCAGATTCGGAGCCGATTGAAAACCCTGAGTGAAAACCCTGATGGTGGTCTCCGGGGGTACGACTTTGCTTGATCACCTTCTTCCGTTGGGGCAAGCTTCAGAGGTCAGACAGGGTGCGAACGTGCCGGCTGATCGGGGGGCGCAACAGGGGAGGGCGCCATGCCGTTGTTTCGCGTACGATTTCTCAAACGTGTCTATGATGCGACCGGGCACGAAGCACTGATCTGTCAACGCTGGTTCGATGTGCATGCCGAATGCGAGGCTGGTGCAGTCGACGCGGCACAAGGGCAATTCCGACAGCTGGAGCGGATTCCCGACTGGCGCCTGCGCGCCGATCGGGTCGAGGCCGAGGCGCTCGACCATGTGCAAAACGGTGCGTGACGCGTTGCGGTATCGGGCGCGCCCCGTCAATCGCCGAAGCGATCCCGCCAGGCGGGCAGGGCGCTCTCATGGGGAAGAGATGTCGCCGTGAACACGCCGCGTGCAATGGCGCGGGCAAGGACATTGGCCGCCATGGCGCCGATCATGGTCAGATCGTTGACCGGGTCGCAGAGCGGGCGCGCGCCGGTCGCGGCGGTGAAGATCGTATCGCCGTCAAAGGGCGCGTGGGTGACGTCGAGCGCACGGGCGAGCCCGTCATTCGCGGCGATGGCGACGCGTGTCGCCTGTGCCTTGGTCAGGGCGGCATCGGTGGCGATGATGGCGATGGTCGTGCCGGGCTGCGGCCCGCCCTTCCAATGCAGGCGATGGCGCGCGCCGGGCGGCGTCTGCGGCCAGCCGAGGCCGCCGAATTCGTTGCCGATCTCGAGCCCGCCCGCCCAGAAATGCGGCCCGCCCTCGATCACCGTCGAGCCCACGGCGTTCACCACCGCGAGCGCCGCCACCGTGTGACCGCTCGCGAGCCGCGCCGAGGCGGAGCCGACACCGCCCTTCAGATCGACCGTCGTCGCCCCGTATCCCGCCCCGACCGAGCCGAGCGCGACCTCCGCGCCGGCGCGCTCGCAGGCCGTGTAGGCGAGTTCGCGATAGGGCGGGTAGCGGCCCCAATCCTTGTCGCCGCCATTGAGCAGATCGAAACAGATCGCCTGCGGTACGATCGGGATCAGCGCCGCGCCGAGCCGGAAGCCGATCTCGCGTTCGCGCAGCCAGGCCTGCACCCCGCTCGCCGCGTCGAGGCCATATCCCGAGCCGCCGGAGAGGACGAGGGCGTGCACCCCATCGACGATGGCATCGGGGGCGAGCACGGCGTGATCGCGCCCCGCCGCCGCGCCACCGAGCACCGAGACGCCGACGGTGGCGGGGTCATCGAAGATTACCACGCTCACCCCTGAGGCGAGCGCCGTGTCATGGGCCTGCCCGATGCGCAGACCGGGAATGTCCGCGAGGCTGTTGGTCGGGCCGGTGAGGCTCGTCTCGCTGCCGGTCTCGCCGCGCTGCGTCATCGTGCTGCGCCTCCGTTTGATCTTTCCCAAAGGAATCGTGTCACAAACAGTTTATCACGCGCCATCACGAGAGCGCGATAGCCTGTCGCGGTGGCTTTTCCTGCGCGCATTCAGGAGCTAGAAGCGGGGCATGATGGAAATTTCGATACTGGCCGCCCTCGCCGGCGGATTGATCAGCTTCCTGTCGCCCTGCGTGCTGCCGCTGGTGCCGCCCTACATGACCTATCTGGCCGGGGCTTCGCTGGATCAGATCGAGGATTCGGACGATCCGGAACTGCGCAAGCGGGCGATCACCACGGCGATCGTGTTCGTTCTGGGCTTTACCACCGTCTTCACCCTGCTCGGCGCCACCGCCTCGGCGCTGGGCCAGCTGGTGCGCCAGTACATGGATGTGTTCGGCATCATTGCCGGCGTCATCATCATCCTGATGGGACTGCATTTTCTCGGTGTCTTCCGCATCGCCATGCTCTATCGCGAGGCGCGTTTCCAGGCCGGCTCGAATGTCAGCCTCTGGGGTGCCTATGTGATGGGGCTTGCCTTCGCTTTCGGCTGGACCCCCTGCATCGGCCCGATCCTCGCCGCCATCCTCGCCGTTGCGGGGACGGAGCAGAGCGTGGCGCGGGGTGCCTTCCTGCTGATGGTCTATTCCGCAGGGATGGGAATTCCCTTCATCCTCGCAGCCTTCGCGATGCGGCCTTTTGTCAATTTCCTCAAGCGGATGAAGAGCCGTTTCGGCATGATCGAGAAGGCGATGGGCGGCTTGCTCGTGCTCACCGGCATCGCCTTTCTGACCGGCGGTATCGAGATGATGGCCTTCTGGATGCTGGAGACCTTCCCGGTGCTCGGGCGGCTGGGCTGATTTTCGCGCAAGGCCATCCCCATCCCCATCCCCATCTCCTGCGCATGCGCTAGATTGCGCTGATGATGAGTTACGATCCGCAAGATCTCAGCCTGAATGCCCGGCGCCTGCGTCTCGATACGCTGGTGCGGCTGCGCTGGCTCGCCGTGACGGGGCAGAGCCTCGCGGTGTTCGGTGTGCATTTCGGGCTCGGTTATACGCTGCCCTTCGCCGCCTGCCTGACGCTGATCGGCCTGTCGGCGGTCCTGAACATCGCCATCCGCATCCGCTACCCGGCGAGCCATCGCCTGCATGACGATACGGCGACGGGTCTGCTCGCCTTCGATATCGTGCAGCTCGCTTTGTTGCTCTTCCTCACCGGCGGATTGCAAAACCCGTTCAGCCTGCTCTTCCTCGCCCCCGTGCTGATATCGGCGACGGCGCTGCCGCCGTTGCGCACGCTGTTTCTTGGCCTGCTCGCGGTGGGCTGTGCGACGCTGCTGGCGCTCGCACATCTGCCGCTGCCCTGGATTCCGGGCGAGACCTTGCAGATGCCCTTCCTCTATATCAGCGGCAAATGGTTCGCGATCCTGCTCGGGACGGCCTTCATCGGCGTCTATGCCTGGCGGATCGCGGAGGAGGGGCGCCAGCTCGCTCAGGCTCTCGCGGCAACCGAGCTTGTGCTCGCCCGCGAGCAGCATCTCTCCCAGATAGACGGGCTCGCCGCTGCGGCCGCCCACGAGCTCGGGACGCCGCTGGCGACGATCACCGTCGTCGCCAAGGAACTCGCCCGGCGCGCGCCGGCAGATTCCGAGACGGCGGAGGATCTCGCCCTGCTGCGCGACCAGGCGGAGCGCTGCCGCGCGATCCTGGGCAAGCTGACGTCGCTGAGTGCCGAGGACAAGCGCGGCTTTCTCGAGCGAATCACGCTGAGCCATCTGATCGAGGAGATCGTCGACCCGCAGCGCGGCATCGGTGTGCCGCTGCATGTCGATATCCGGGGCGAGGGCGCCGAACCCTACTGCCAGCGCAATGCCGGGCTGATCTACGGTCTGGCCAATCTGATCGACAATGCAGTCGATTTCGCCGATTCAGATGTTCATGTGATCGCACGCTGGGATGCGCGCGAGGTGCGTATCGAGATCCAGGATGACGGGCCCGGCATTCGCCCCGATATCCTGCTGCGGCTCGGTGAGCCCTATGTGACGAGCCGGGGCTCGGACAAGCGCGGGCGCGGCGAGCGCATGCAGGGGCATGGTCTGGGGGTCTTCATCGCCAAGACGCTGATCGAGCGAACCGGCGCGCAGCTCGGCCTCACCAACCAGCCCGCTCCCGGACACGGTGCCATCGCGCGGACCGTCTGGCGGCGCGAAACTTTCGAATGGCGCGACCCTGCTTTCGACATGCAGGAACTGGATAACGCGTCCGAGGCGCCTATTTTAGAACCAGACCATGTTTTCGACACAAGCGGGTCATCGGATCATGATCCCCGCACGTAAGTCGGACGAGGGCCGCGCTCGCGCACAGCTTGCCGGCAGAGCACGCCCTGAGACGAGGAGACAGATTGATGATCGAGGCCGAAATCGTGCGTGACCCCGTTACTGAAGGGGACAATGCCCTGCTCATCGTCGATGACGACCGCCCGTTCTCGACACGCCTGGCCCGCGCCATGGAGAGCCGTGGTTATCGCGTGACGGTAGCCGAGAGCGTGGCAGAGGGCATCGCGCAGGTCGATGCCGCGCCGCCCGCCTTCGCCATCATCGACATGCGGCTCGGCGACGGCAACGGGCTCGACGTGATCTCCCGGCTGAAGGAGCGCCGCCCGGAAGCACGCGGTGTCGTCCTCACCGGCTACGGTAACATCGCCACGGCGGTGACCGCCGTGAAGATGGGCGCTTTCGATTATCTGGCCAAGCCGGCGGATGCGGACGAGATCGATGCTGCGCTCAAGGCGGGCCCGGAAGGCCGCGCCGACCCGCCGGAAAATCCGATGTCGGCTGATCGCGTGCGCTGGGAGCATATCCAGCGCGTCTATGAACTGTGCGGACGCAACGTCTCCGAGACGGCGCGCCGGCTCAACATGCACCGCCGCACGCTCCAGCGTATCCTGGCCAAACGCGCCCCGCGCTGACGCCTTCGTCAGGAGAGGCGTTCGCGTTTGAGCCGGATCCCGGCGGCGTCGCGATCGAATGTGTCGGGCGTCACGCCGTCATGGCGGAGCGCGTGTTTCTGGAGCTTCCCGCTCGCCGTCTTGGGCAGATCCTGTGTCACGCGGATATAGCGCGGCACCATGAAATGCGGCACGCGCTCGGCGAGGAAAGCGACGAGCTCCGCCGGATCGATCTTCTCTCCCGCCACGGGCGTGACGATGGCGAGTACTTCGTCTTCGGTCTCGTCGCTCGCCACCGCCACCGCGACCGCCTCGCGCACGGCGGGATGGGCGGTGATCTCGGCTTCGAGCGCGAAGGATGAAATATTCTCGCCGCGCCGGCGGATCACGTCCTTGATGCGATCGACGAAGAAATAGCGGCCCTGCTCATCCCGCCGGAACGCGTCCCCCGTGTGGAACCAGCCGTTTCGCATGGATTCGGCGGTGGCCTGCGGATTGCGATAATAGCCTGCGAAAAGCGCCCAGGGCCGGTGCGAACGGATTACCAGTTCACCGACGCTGCCGGGCGCGACGGGGATGTCGTTCTCGTCGACGATGCGCAATTCGAAGGGCGCGCGCGGCGTCCCGGCAAGACCGGCATCATGGCCTTCCTCGCCGATCCCCGGCCCGGCGATGAGGGGGCTCGCGATCTCGGTCATGTTGTAGACCGTATAGAGCGCGGCTGCGAAGCGCTCGCGGAAACGCGGGGCGTCCTCTCCGAAGGGGACGATATAGACCTTCGCGAGCGGGTGGTCGCGATCCTTCGCGTCAGCAGGTGCCTTGAGCAGGAAATTCGCCATCACGCCGAGCAGCAGCACCACCGTGGAGCCGGTATCGCGGATCGCCTGCCAGAAATCGCGGGTGCGGAATTCCGGGATCATCGCCATGGTCGCACTGCGGGCCAGGCTCGCATGGACGTAGAGCGTGCTGCCGCAGTGGAAGATCGGCCCGGCGATCATGCAGCAATCATCCGGCCCGATCGCCTCGATGGCTTCGGGGCCCATCGTATAATGCTGCACATAGGTGAAGAGCACGCCCTTGGCCGCGCCGGTCGTGCCGGAGGTATACATGATCGCCTGCACGTCGAAAGGCCGGATCGGCGTCTCGAGCGCGAGGGCGGCATCGTCGATGCTGGCCGGGTCGCGCAGCGGGGCGATGGTGAGACCGGGAATGGCGGCGGGTTCGGCTTCGCCCGCGACGGTCAGGACGTCGCGCAGGGCGCCGTGATCGATCTCGCGCAGGCGCTCGACCAGAGCGGGATGGGCAATCATCAGGCGCGCATCGGCATTCTCGAGGATCTGCGCCAGCGAGAGCCCGCGCGCGGCGGTGTTGAGCGGGATATAGACGGCGCCGAGATAGTTGATCGCAAACCAGGTAACGAGCAGATCCGGGCCGTTGCCCATCCAGCACAGCACATGCGCCCCCTGACGCACGCCGGCCTGCGCGAGGGCACAGGCGCGTGCGCGCACACGGGCGAGCAGTTCGGCATAGCTCCACACCTCCGGCGCGCGCTCGCGCTCGTGCCAGAACCGGATGCAATCACGCTCGGGATGCAGGCGCGCGCGATGTTCGAGCATGTCGCGCAGGACGCAGTCCTCGCGCGGCGGTAGCGCATCCGGCGCAATCGGCGTCAAGCCTGCCATGGTGTCTCTCCCCCGGTATCGTTTTCGTCGCATGATAGCGATGCGCTTCTGGGCGCCGACAGGCAAACGCAACTGCGCCACCGGTGTCCAGCGCGCGCATACAAGCCGGGTCTGGGGATTTTGGGCAGGCGAACATGTCCGGCCGGGACCCCCGCCTTGCCTGCGCCCTTTTTGCGGTCGCAAAGCCGGGGTTTCCGCGTTAGAAGCATTGCATTCGGGATCCGGAGGAACAGATGGCGTTATTGATTCTCGGGCTGGTGCTCTTCATCGGCGTCCACAGTTTCACGATGATGCGCGAACGGCGCGCGGCGGTCGTGGCGAAGCTGGGGCTGAATGGCTACAAGGGCATTTATTCGGCTCTGGTGCTGCTCGGTTTCGTTCTCATCGTGATCGGCTTCGGGCAATACCGCGCTGATGGCTATATCCAGATCTGGTGGCCGCCGATCTGGACGCAGCATCTTGCGGCTCTGCTCGTTCTGTTCTCCTTCATCCTCCTGCCCGCCGCTTATATGCCCGGCTATATCAAGGCGAAGGCGAAGCATCCGATGCTCGCTGCGGTGAAGATCTGGGCGCTGGCGCATCTGCTCGCCAATGGCGATCTCGGTTCGATCATTCTGTTCGGTTCGCTGCTCGCCTGGGCCGTGGTCGCACGAATTTCGGTGAAGCGGCGCAAGGATGCCCCCTCCGCCGTCAGTGCGCCGGTGACCCGTCCGCAGGCGAAATACGACGTGATCGCGCTCGTCATCGGGCTGGTCGCCTATGTCGCATTCGCGTTCTGGCTGCATTATCTGCTGATCGGGGTGCCGGTCTTTACGGCCTGAGGAGGAAGCCATGTCCGCACAATCGGCCAGCCGCCGTCTCACGGCGCCGGATGTCGCCGCACGCAAGGGCGATGCCGGTGCTGCGCCGATCGTCGCGCTCACCGCCTATACGGCACCGATGGCGCAGCTCGTCGATCAGGTGGCGGATGTCATCCTCGTCGGCGATTCGGTCGGCATGGTGGTGCATGGCTACGATTCGACCCTGCCGGTGACCGTCGACATGATGATCCTGCACGCCCAGGCGGTGATGCGCGCCTCGACGCGGGCGCTGGTCGTCGTCGATCTGCCCTTCGCCGCCTATGAGTCCGGCCCCGTCCAGGCTTTCGAGGCGGCGGCGCGGATCATGAAGGAGACCGGCTGCGGCGCGGTGAAGCTCGAGGGCGGTTCGCATATGGCCGAGACGGTACGTTTCATCACGCAAAGGGGTATCCCGGTGATGGGCCATACCGGGCTCACGCCGCAAGCGATCGCATCTCTGGGAAGCTTCCGCGCGCAGGGGCGCGAGCGGGCGCAATGGCCGCAGATGATCGCCGATGCGCAGGCGATTGCCGAGGCCGGGGCGTTTTCCGTCGTGGTCGAGGCCGTGGCCGAGCCGCTCGCCGTGGAGATCACGAAAGCCGTGGATGTGCCCGTCATCGGCATCGGCGCCTCGGCGCAATGCGACGGGCAGATCCTCGTGCTCGACGACATGCTGGGGCTCACCCCGCGCACACCGAAATTCGTCAAGCGCTATGCCGAGATCGGGGCAGAGGCCGGGCGGGCGCTCGCCGAATATGCGCAGGAAGTGCGCGAGCGCCGCTTCCCGTCGCCGCAGCAGACCTATCCCGAGCGCAAGGGCTGAGGATCGCGAGAGCCGATCCCGTCACGCCGCATGCGGCAGGGCCTGGTAGCTGTTGAGTGGCAGGTGGACGAGCACGATGGTGCCGACGCCGACCTGCGAGCGGATGCGCAGGTTGCCGCCATGCAATTCCGCGAGGGATTTGGCGATGGCGAGGCCGAGCCCGGATCCCTGATAGGTGCGCGAGAACTCGCTCTCGACCTGCTCGAACGGGCGCCCGATCTTCTTCATGGCTTCCTGCGGGATGCCGATACCGTCATCTTCCACATAGAGATTGATCGCATCGTTGACGATACGTGCCCGCAACGCGATGCGCCCGTTATCCTCGGTGAACTTGACGGCATTCTGCAGGAGATTGACGAGGATCTGCTGGATGGCGCGCTCGTCGGCGAAGAGTCGGGCCTGCGGCGCTTTCTCGATGGTGAATTCGAGCCCTTTGGCGCGGGCGAGCTCGCCGATCATGCGCGATGCGCGCTCGATAACCTCGTCCACCGCGAAATCATGCTTCTCGAGCTTGATGCGTCCGGCCTCGATGCGCGACATGTCGAGGATATCGTTGATCACCGAGAGCAGATACTCGCCCGATGAGCGGATATCATGGCAGTATTCGCCGTATTTGCCGTTGCCCAGCGGGCCGAACACGCCGCTCTCCATCACCTCGGCAAAGCCGATGATGGCGTTGAGGGGCGTGCGCAATTCGTGGCTCATATTGGCGAGGAATTCGGATTTGGCGCGGCTTGCGCCCTCGGCTTCGGCCTTCTGTTCGAGATAGCGCTCGGCCAGATCGGCGAGTTGCTGGGTCTGGGTTTCGAGCTTCTGACGTGAGACGCGCAGGTCGCTGATGGTGGCCTTGAGGCGGCGCTCGGAATCGAGCAGACGCTCCTCCTGCCGTTTGAGCGCGGTAATGTCCGTACCGACCGAGACATAGCCGCCGTCACCGGTTCGGCGCTCGTTGATCTGCAACCAGCGCCCGTCCGCGAGCTCGGCCTCGAAGCTGCGCGCACCGGCCTCGCGATTGGCATCGCGCGGCAGTTCCTGCTGGACGATCGGCTGATCGGCTTCCTCCATGACGAGCGCATAGGCGGTACCCGGGGCGGCGGTGGCATGATCGAGCCCGTGCAACTCGCGGAATTTGGAATTGCACAGAACCAGCCGGTTCTCCGAATCCCACAGCACGAAGGCCTCGGAGATCGCATCGACCGCGTCGCGCAGGCGCATATCGGCCTCGGCGGTGCGCTGGGCGAGCTGGCGCTGGTCGGTGACATCGACGCAGATCCCGATCAGATGGCGCGAGCCGTCATCCTGATCATCGACGAGCTCGGCCCGCGCGCGCAGCCAGACCCAGCGGCCGCGGAT
>PXAW01000174.1 GCA_003567055.1 Hyphomicrobiales bacterium | reverse complement strand
ACCCCGGCATAACCAACCGGGACAATCCCGCAAACACTCCAGAGGAAGCGAAGCCGCCGAAAACGCTACAAAGCGCCGGCGCCGATGAGCAGCGTTCTACGCCCGAGGCCCGCCAGCGTCAATCAGAAAAATGCGCAATTTTCCCACAATTTTGCACCACTCCATGAAATTTAGATGACATGCCGGCGCAGAACACCCGCAAAAGCAAGGGTTTCAGGCCAATCCGCGGTTCAGCGCAGCCGAAATTTGTCGCAGGCCCGGTTTTCGCGCATAAGCGCAGGCATTGACCAAGGGCGGCTGGGACCAAGGGCGGCAGGTTTGCCGGGACGGGACCCGGCACCCGGTGCGCCGGACGGGAGTGCAAATTCTTGATCGAAATCGAGGCCATAGGGCATCGCGTCGAGACAACGACGATCCTGCATGATCTGAGCCTGACCCTTGGCGAAGGGCGGATCGGCATCATCGGGGCGAACGGCTCGGGCAAGAGCACCTTCGCGCGCCTGCTCAACGGGCTGATCCTCCCCAGCACCGGGCGCATCAGCGTATACGGCCACGATACGCGCAAGGCGGGTGATGCGGTGCGCGCACTGGTCGGTTTCGTCTTCCAGAACCCGGACCACCAGATCGTCTATCCGATCGTCGAGGAGGATGTCGGTTTCGGCCTGCGCAATGCCGGCCTGCGCGGCGAGGCGCTCAGTTGCGCCGTGACGGATGCGCTCGCGCGCTTCGGCCTCACCGACAAACGCAACCAGCCCGCCCACCTGCTCAGCGGCGGCGAGAAACAGCTCCTCGCACTCGCCGGCATTCTGGCGATCGCACCGCGCACCATCGTGCTCGACGAGCCGACGGCGCTGCTCGATCTGCGCAACCGCCGCAAGATCGCCCGGATCCTTGCGGATTTGCCCCAACAGATCGTGCTGGTGACGCATGATCTCGACATGCTCGATGGATTCGACCGGGTTCTCGTGTTCGATTCGGGCCGCATTGTCGCCGACGACATACCCGCGCGGGCGATCGCGCATTACGTCAGCCTGATGGAGGCGTGATGCTCGGGATTTATCGGCACGGCACCAGCCCCCTGCATCGCGCCCGCCCCGGCATGAAGCTCGCCGGCCTCGCCCTGATGGCGATCGCGCTGTTCACGCCCGCCTCCCCTGCCGGCATTGTCGCGGTGAGCCTCGGCGCGGTCTTCGCGACCGTTGCCGGATACGGCCTTGCCGGAATACCGGCTCGGATCGCCTTTGCACAGATCCGCCCGGCCCTGTGGATTCTGGGGATGATTTTCGTATTCCATGCGATCATGGGCGACGTGGTCACCGGTGCGCTGATCGTCGCACGCTTCATCCTGCTGATCGCGCTCGCCGCCCTCGTCACGTTGACGACGCGGGTCTCCGAGATGATCGCCACGATCGAAGCCGGGCTCGCGCCCCTGCGCCGCTTCATCGATCCCGGACGTGTCGCCATGTGCCTCGTTCTCGCGATCCGCTTCGTACCGGTTCTGGCCAACGAGGCGCATGCGCTCCAGGAAGCGCAGGCGGCGCGCGGGGGAAAGCGGGCCGGACCGGGTGCCTTCATCCGCCTCGCGGTGCCGCTGATCCTGCGGGGCCTGCGTCTGTCGGAGACGGTCGCGGAAGCGCTCTATGCACGCGGCTTCGGTCGGGCCGGAGCATCGGAAGGGCATGGGAAAACGCAGGAAGGCCACGCGAAGCCCTGCTCCGCGCAGCCTGATGCTGCGATCGATCCGCAAATCGAAGCACGCCGCGATCCCTGAAGCGGGACGGCGCGACGCACTGCCCTTATTCGGCGGCAGCCTGCTTCTTTTCGATCTCGCGCTTTACGGCGAGCACGTTCGGAGCAAGCTCGTCATTCGACGCCTTCGCGAGGAAAGCGTCGAGACCACCGCGATGCTCCACGGTGCGCAGGGCGTTCGCCGAGACACGCAGCCGGAAGGAGCGGCCCAGCGCATCCGATTGCAGGGTGACGTTGCACAGGTTCGGGAGGAACCGGCGCTTGGTCTTACGATTGGAATGGCTGACGAGATTGCCAGTCAAAACGGCTTTGCCGGTCAGTTCGCAACGGCGCGACATCGTTCCTGATCCTGTCTGTCCTGGTGTGGCCACCGGGCGGTGCACCATGCACGCCCCCGATCCTCACGCGAACCCGCTCATGCGTGCTCGCGGCAGCCGGACACCGAAAGTCCTCGAGAAGAGCGCTGCGTATAAGCGAGGAAGCAGGGTCACGTCAAGGATAGGAGAGCGTTAACCTTCATCACGCAGCGTAGGAAACGGTAACGCGTTCGCTCCGGGGCGATTCGCCGGCTGATTCGCCGTCGCCCGCCACCCGAGCCAATCATACGAGGAGCCGCGCAATGCGGACCATGCGCTCTCAATCCGCCCCCTCCCCCGCCATGCGTGCGACCGGGGCCCCTGCTGCTGCCCGGCGATCCGGGATGCCCCGGTGCGCGGTCACCGGCGCGATCGCAGCCCTGTCGCTGACATGCGCCGTCGCGCTGACGGTGCCGGCGAAAGCCGCCGAAATGGAAGCGGTCTACACGATCTCGATCGCCGGATTTTCGGTGGGCACCGCCGACGTCAAGAGCAGTTTCGACGGATCCGCCTACAAGATCGATCTGCAGGCACGGCTGACCGGGCTCGCGGGAGTGCTCGTCAGCGGGCGCGGTGCGGCGAGCGCGAGCGGGACGGTCTCGGGAACGCAGGTCGTCCCGCAATCCTTCGCGGCGAATTCACGCAGTTCCCAGGCGAGCCGCACGGTGCGCATGGGCCTGAACAACGGCACCGTCGCGGCTGTCGAGATCGAGCCGCCGCTGCAGGAACATGCCGATGCCGTTCCCGTGCAGGCTGCGCATAAGCGCGGTGTGGTCGATCCCGTCAGCGCCTTCCTGATGCCGGCGACGATCCGCGGCAATCCCGCCGATCCGCGCAATTGCGAGCGCACCATCCCCGTCTATGACGGTGCGGCGCGTTTCGACATCATTCTGAGCTATGACGGCACCCGCGATTTCAGTCGCCCCGGCTATTCCGGGCAAGTGCTGGTCTGCAAGGCGCGTTTTCGCGCCGTCTCCGGGCATCGCCCGTCGCGCGAGGCGGTGCGTTTCATGGAGGAGAACCGGGACATGGCGGTCTGGCTCGCGCCCTTCCCGGCCAATGATTCACTCGTGCCGATGCGCATCGAGCTGCGCACGCAGATCGGCATGAGCGTGATCGAAGCCGGGCGGGTGAACCTTTCGCCGGCTCCCCGCCGGGCCGCAGCCGCGCAGTAGCCGCCGCGCGATAACCGCTCAGCCGGCGCGTTCAATCGCCCGCTGCACGACGCGGCGGACTTCGTCATTGGAGAGAAAAAGATCGTGGTTGAGGATGCCGCGACCGAATTCGCTGGCATCGGCGACGCGCACGCCCATGGCGGTCAGGCGCTCGCGTTCGGCGGCGCCGGCACGGGCGACCCCGCCGGCGATGCGCTGTGAGGCCATCAGGGCGCGGTCGCGCGAGGAGACGATCACGGTGATGCGCGGCGCATCCGGGCCGAGGCGGTTCACCGCCTGCTCGAACTGATCGATATCGACATCCGGCGCGGCCAGGACCACGGCACCGATGCGCGCCATAGCCCGGTCACCGCCGGAGCCGCGCAGCATCCGCAGCGTTTCCAGCGTCAGCAGCGAGCCCATCGAATGCGCCACGATATGGACGCGCCCGCCGCTAGGCGACTGCGCCAGGGTCAGCATCAGATCCTCCAGCGCATCGCGCGACCACATGGCGCTCTCGCGATCATAGGCGTAATCCAGTGTCGCCCCGGCGGAGGGCCAGGTGAACAGGCCCGGCGCGCCACGAAAATTGATGCCGTCGGCGAGCTCGGCAGCGCTCGTGGCCGCGCTCTCGAAAGTCTCGCGATAGCCGTGCACATAGAGCAGCACGTCCTTGCCCAAAGCCGCGCGGGTGAAGGCGTCGGCTGCCTCGCGGGAGGTGATGTCATCGACGGAAGCGACCTGCCAGCCGCCCGAGACGATATTGGTGACACGGGCCGTCAGCCCCGTCGCGGGCGGTGTCATCCGGGCGCGGGCGAAGGTCAGGCCGGTACCGCGTTCGGGCCCGAAGAACGGACGTTCGCCCGCAGGCGTCGCGGGGCGTCTGGTGGTGGCGACGAGGAGCGTCGGTTCGCGGGAGATGCTCGCGCGCGGATCGCCGCCGGGGCTTCCCGCACCGGCGAATCCGAAGCAGCCGCCGAGGAAGAGGCTGCCACCGCCGACAAGAAAAGCGCGGCGGGACGGCCCCCGGGACCGGGGCAATGTCCGTTGCATGGGTGATCGGGTTGTCATGATTGGCTTCGCGGGATCTGATGGAGGTGACGGCGCGCGGCGCCGGGCAAGTTCCGGTCATGCTGGAAGATTGGGGCGGGCGTACGGCAGCGTCGCCGTAAATGGTCGTCTCGCCGGCTCCATGCTGTCGCGACTTGCTCTGTGCTGTAGCGGCTGGCTCTATGCTGTCGCGACTTGCTCTGTGCTGTCGCGGCTGGCTCTATGCTGTCGCGACTTGCCTTCTGCGAGAGATCACCGATCTTGACGGGCATGACACGCAATCTGGTGGCCACCTGCCTGCGCGGTCTGCGTTACGGTTCGATGCTGGGCATCGCCGTCATCATGATCGCATTCGTGCTGCCGCTGGGCAGTCACGCGCTCTACCATTGGTATGGGGGCGCACACGATGCCCGCTGGTCGCAGGCCGATTGGAGCTCGGCCGCGCTGCTTCCCGATCCCGACCTGGCCGAGGAGGCGCTGATCCGGATCTACGCGGCACGAACCGGGCGCTGGCGCGGGGTCGTGGCGCATCACAGCTGGATCGTGATCAAGCGGGCAGGAGCCAACGCATATACCCGCTACGACAAGGTCGGATGGGGGCGCAACCCGTTGCGGGTCAACGGTTGGGTTGCGGACGGGCGCTGGTTCTCGCATGATCCGGTCACCGTGCTCGCCATGAACGGGGCGCAGGCCGAGCGGCTGATTCCCCGGATCGAAGCCGCGGTCGAATCCTATCCCTTCGGCGGCGCGCGCGGCTATCGCGCCTGGCCGGGGCCGAATTCGAACAGCTTCGTCGCCCATGTTCTGGAAGAAGTGCCGGAACTCGGTGCGGCGTTGCCATCGACGGCTTTGGGACGCGACTGGGCCGGCGGGCGCTTCAGCATCGGGCGCAGCATGAGCGGTACGGGCCTGCGGGTCTCGTTCGGCGGCTATGGCGGCTTCGCGGTGGGGCGCGTGGAAGGCATCGAGATCCACCTGCTCGGGCTCGTCGCCGGCATTGATCCGTTACGGCTCGGGATCAAGCTTCCCGGCTGGGGAGATCTGCATCTGCCGGGCGCGGGCGGCGGATCGCCGTGAATGCGGATGAACGCGAACGGGCCGCCGGCATCGTCAATGCGCGGCGGCCCTTCAGGCCGATATCGGTGCGTGCGCGAAGCCCTCAGCCGGGAACCTGGCCGAACGGCACCGTGCCGGTGGCCGGAGCGGGCTCGCGCGGGGCAGGCGGCATGTTCGCCACCTCGTGCCACCAGGTCCAGCATTCCGTCTCGATCGCCGGCATGACCGGGCGGGACGAGGGGAAGCGCCGGTCGTTGTTGAAGGCGTCACGCAGCGAAGCCAGCCGCGCATTCGCGGCATTTCGCTGGTCCTCGTTGCCCTGCTCGGTCACGAAAAGCAGCCGATAGACGATTTCACGATTGGGGAGGCGCATCACTCAATCCTCCGCCATCAGCCGAAATAGCTGTTGTACAGCGAGGGATAGCCATCGGTCTTGCCGTTCTTGACCGCATCCTCATAAGCTTCAGCCAGTGTCAGGGTCTTGTTCGCGGGCGAGCCCCCTTTGACCGCTTGCCCGGGAACCAGCGCGCCGGCTGCCTGAGCCTCTGGTGCAGCTGTGCGAGAGGAAGGATCACCTTTGTCCACCGCCGTCGTGTCCGACGGCGGAATCTTGAAGCCGGTTTCAGACGCACCCGGAACGATGGAAGCGCCCCGCCCTACGGGTGAACCGAGCGCAGAGCCAAAGGGGCTGGGAATATTACTCATTGTCTTTCATTTATCCTATGCATCGTAATTGCCGTACAGCATAAGGGAAATGCGCATCAACCTCAAGAGATGATTGAGATCGCATTTCATCTCATGCTTTGTTCGAGGATGATACATCTAGCACAAATATGTTTCAGTTTAAATCATAATTTCTATTAATTGATTTTCTATGCATCTATGCGAATTAAGATGATGTGAGCTGCCGGTTGCTCGCCGCAGCACATACCCCCCCTCGCACCGACAGGCTGGGGCCGGCACGCGAAAACAGGACGCCTGCCGTAAAGTGCCGTTAATCGTATTTTCAGTCTGTATCGCGCAAAGATTGTACGAAGCGATGCGCAATCATAGAATGCGTTTCGTCCCAGGCAGGCGATGCCCGGCAATCCGGTCGCATCGTATGGTCGCCGTCATCGTCAGGGAGATCCGCTTGGATACCATCGGACCCGCATCCGTCAGCGGTTTTCACGTCGGTGCGCCGGGGCCGGGCGCCGATCCGGCGGGTGGCGACGCACAGGCGTTCAATACGGTCTATCGCGAAGCGCTCGGCAAGGCCCCGGCAGCGCGCGAGCTCGATCCCCGCGCCGATCTGCGCACCTTCGGAGACAATTTCCGCCGGCTCGAGCGCACGCTGGAGTTGGAGCGCACCAACATGATGCGGGTGCTGATGCCCCCCACGATCGGGGCCGGCGAAGCCCATGGCCAGAACTACCGCCACGCCGCGCAGACGGCACCGGCGCGCGGCGGCGGCGGGGACGGCTTCGCTCCGGCTGCCGGCGGCGGCGCCGAGCGCGGGCATTTCGCCTCGCATGATCAGCAGCGCCTCGCCCGCGATTCCGACCGGATCCAGCCGATCTTCTCCGATCACAGCCAGCGCGCGGTCCCGGTCGTGCAATCGGCTTTGGGCATGAATGGCGAAACCAAGGCCGAATCGATCGATTTCGCGAGCGAGATCAGCCATCTCAGCACCCGGCTCGACAAGGTGATGGGAGAGTTGCGCGATACCATCTCGCAGCCGCGCCCGAGTTCACCGGAACGGGCCATGGAGCACAATTCCAAAGTGCACGCCCTGACGCGCGAGGGCGACAAGCTCAATACCGAGCGCAGCATGATGATGTCGCTGCACATGGCCGCCCACCAGGAGACGCGGGTGCGCATGCTCTCGGCCTTCGAGCACGTCACCGGTATGGTGAAGAAAATTAACGAGATCTTCAACCAACTCAAGCAAGGGTCGTAATCCGCTGATGAGGACGATCCTGAGATGCTCGGCCGTTTGCGCCCTTTCGTTGTGACACTCTGTCTCTTCCTGGCAGCCTGCCAGGTCGAGCTTTACGGCAACCTGTCCCAGCGCGAAGCAAACGAGATGATCGCGGTGCTCGCCCGCGCCGGCATCGAAGCCTCACGCGAAGAGGTCAGTGACAACCTCTTCCGCGTCATGGTCGAGGAAGCGAAGATGGCGGATGCCGTGGAGGCGCTGGCCAGAGCCGGCCTGCCGGCGGAGCGTTTCCAGTCGCTGGGCGAGATCTTTCCCGGAGACGGGCTGATCGTCTCGCCCTACGAACAGCGCATCCGCACCATGCATGCCCTCAATCAGGAGATCGCCCGCACGATCAGCACGATTTCCGGCGTGCGCAATGCCCGCGTTCATATCGTCCTGCCCGAGCTCGATCTGCGCGGGCAGCCGATGAACCGCCCTTCGGCTTCCATTCTGATCCATCATGCGCCCGGCCTCGATACGGAAGCACTGACCACGCGCGTGCGCATGCTCGTCGCCAATGCGGTTCAGGGCATGGATTTCCGCAACGTCGCCGTCGCCTTTTTCGACGCCTCCCACGGCATGTCCGCAAGCCCCGCAGCAGTTGCGGCACAAGCTGATCCCGGATTGAACGATGCCCGCGCGGATGCGGTGATCGATACGCGCCCGGCGCAGAATCTGATGGCCATGTCACCGCCGGACGCGCCGGCTGCGCCGATCGGCGAGACTGCGCCGCCCCTGCCCTTCATGACACGCATCGCCCCCTATATCTTCTGGGCAGCGGCGCTTGCCATGGCGGCGGGTGCCGGATTCCTCGCCTGGCGCCAGCGCGCCGCTACGCGAGGCGCGTCATGACGCCGGCACAGGGTCGCGCGCAGAGCACCGTTTCGCCGCAACCGGGCGGTGAAACCGCTCATCCCGATGACGGCGCCTGGCTGCGCTCACCGCGCCTGACGACCGACAGCGAAGGCGATAGCGGCCACCCCCGCCACCGGCGTGTGCCGATCATACTGGAATCGGCCTGCGAGGACCCCTCCGCCCTGCTCGCTCTGCTCGGCGAGGCGCGGATTGCGGCGCTGACGGGCCTCCCGGAAGCCGCAATCAGCAATTTCGCCCATGCCCGCGCTGGCCTGCAAAGGCGCTTCGCCGCCCGTCTGCGTGAGCGGCTCGGGCTGACCCGGCGCCAGGTCGCCGCTGCCCGCCGCATTCCCGGTGATCCCGCGATCGTCATGCGCGCCATCGGCTTCTTTGCCACCACCATGCGCCTCGCCGATACGCCGCGCGTGATGAGCCGCGACGCCATGCGCCGGCTCGCCGAAGGCTACGGCGAGGAAGCCCTCTCCTTCGCGCTGGTCCAGAAACCCCTGCTGACGCAGAGCATCGAGGCGCTGCGCGAGTTCATCGCCGAGCCCCCGATCAGTGATGCGGACAAACGCATGTTCGTGCGCGCGCTTGCTGCCCACGGCCATGACGGCGCGGCCTGCGTCGCGCTGCTGCTTGATCTGCCGGTGGACATCGCAACACGCGGCTTTGCCGATCGTTTCGATGCGGTGATCACCGGCCTGCCCACCCTGGCCGCCCGTGCCCTGACCCGCGTGATCGGGGATTGTGCAGCCGCGCGTGCCGCGAATGACCAGAGCGGCAACGGCCATAGCGTCATGCCCTCCCCCGAGGAAGTCCGTGCCGCGGAAGCGCAATGGCGCGCCGATGGCCTCGCGGACGATCCCGCCGCAGCCGGGGGCGATGCGGCCTCCGATGCGGCGAAGACGGGCGAGAGCGCGGTCGGCAAGGATGGTTCACCCGGAGGCGATGATGACCAACCCGCAGCCTGAAGCCCAGCCCGCAGCGCAGCCGGCACCTGATCCGGGGGCGCAAGCGCCGCGCCCGCAGACGCCGCCCGATGCATCGGCGCAGCCGCCGCCCAGGGCGGCACCACGAACGCCGCCTCAGAGGCCGCCGCGAACACCGCCCCAGAGGCCGGTGCAGAGACCGCCCGAGGCAGCGGCGGCACAGGCGGCGCAGGCACAGGCGGCGCAGGCACAGGCGGCGGAGCCGAAGGCTGCTGCACAACCGGGCGCAGGCGCTGCGGGGGCCCAGCCGGAGAGTTCGGTCTTCGTGCCCGCCACGAAAGTGCTCTCGGCAGAGGAGATGAAGGTTCTGCGCATCGCCGATCGCTTCCGCGACGAGGCCCGGCGCCTGCATGACGGCATGGGCCGCAGCGTCGCCGAAGCGCAGGAGCAGGCCCGCAGGAAGGGTTATCAGGAGGGGTTCGGGAAGGGTCGGCTGGAGGCGCTCGAAACCCTCGTCGAAGCCATCGACCGGGTACGCGAGCGCCTCGCTGCCTCGGATGAGGAACTCGCCGGCATCGTGCTCGGTGCCGTCGAGCGCATGCTCGGCGAGATGGACGAGCACGAACTCGCCCTGCGCTGCGTGCGGCGCGCCCTCGATGACGCGGCAGGCGACATCTGGGCGGTGGTCCGGGTCACGCCGGACGAGGTTCCCTATCTCGAGGAAGGGCTGCGGCAATTGCCGATGACGGGCTCCTGGCCGGAAATCAAGGGCGTGGAGGCCGATCCGCTGCTCAAACGCGGCGAGATCATTCTCGAGACTCCCAAGGGGCGCATCCATGTCGGCATGCGTCAGCAGCTCTCGCGGCTGAAGGCCGGGCTGCAGAGTCTGGACGAGTGAGGAATGGGCACCGCGCGCCATCGGCACGCGCAGATGCCGCAATCGGGGAATCGGAATGGACCAGACCAGCGCACCGCCGAAACCGCCGCGGGACGACGAGGCGCAGCGCCGGCCGTCGGCGCAGACGCCCGCTGCGGCGAAGACGGGCTCCCAACAGCCGGAACGTCGTGGCGGCGACCGCCAGACCGGCTT
>PXAW01000486.1 GCA_003567055.1 Hyphomicrobiales bacterium | reverse complement strand
TGGATCCGAGGGCTCATCCCGGCGCGCGCCGGCGGGATCCAGAGGAAAGGAGAGGTTGATGGATTTCCCGGATGTTTCCGGGTGAATTTCCACTTCGCCTCCGAGATGGGCCGCCATGCTGCGGATGATGCGCAATCCCATCGACGCCTCCTCCTGGCCCGGCTTCCATTCATTCGGGACGGGAGCGCCGTCATCGGCGACCGAGAGATGGACTTCGCCGCCGGAGGCACGCAACGTCACCCGGATCTCGCCCCCGTCATCAGGATAGGCATGCTTGCAGGCGTTGGTGATCAACTCGTTCATGATCAACGCGAGCGGCACTGCAGAGGGACGCGGGATAGCGATCGCCTCGGCGTCCACACGCACCCTGATATTGTCGGACGAGTAGAATTCTTCCAGCAGACGTCCAAGGCGGACAGTATACTCGGGGTCATTGTCAAAACCGTCTTCGCGACCATAGAGCAGGTGCTGGATTTCCGAGAGTGCCCTGAGCCGCAGTTCGACATCCTCGATGACGTGACGCGCCTCCTGGTCCCTGATGCCCCGCGTCTTCATGCGGATCAAACTGCTGATCATCTGCATGTTGTTGTTGACGCGATGATTGAGCTCATGCAGCAGATCCCGGTACTGGGCCGCCTTCGCGCGAATCTGCGCCTGCTTGTCCTGGATCGACGCCGCCATACTGTCGAACGCCGCAGCGAGCCGCCCGAGTTCGTAGCGCGAATGCGGCACGTTGGAGCGCGCCTCGAGATCGCCGCCGGACATCCGGATCGCAGCCCCGGTCAGCAGACGCACCCAACGCACCACCAGCGACTCGCTCGCATAGGCGGCCGCGATCAGCGCGAGAATGAGGATGGCCATGGGTGCAGCCAGCGTGTCGCGCAGGGCCACGCCATAGCGTTCGAACTCCATGTATTGCGGCTTGCCCACGGCGATGATGAGGTCACCCGCATCGGTGCGCTGAAAACCGAAGACCCGGTCGGATCCGTTTTCCGTCGTGCCGCGTATCGCACCGCTGCCGATGGTCGCCATCTGAAGCCGGATATCCTCGACCGGAAGTGTCTCGCGCGGCGCCTCGAGGTCGTCGCTGTCGCCGCCTTCCGCGCGATCATGGGTCAGAACCTGCCCGTCGCTGCCGATCGCAGTAACGGTGCTGCCGGCGGGCAGGTTGAGGCGACGTGTCAGAAATTCCATCCAGCGCAGATCGATGCCGACAGCGATCGCGCCCTCGAGGCGCCCGCCATCCTCGCGGATCGGAAGCGCCGCGATGATCAGCGGCATGCCCGATTGCCCCACCGTGTAATCACTCACGACCATGTCTTCCGCGTCGCCCAGCCTCTCCAGAAAACCCTCACTCGGGAAATTCGCCGGCAGCTCGTGGTCGTTGCGGGCGCACAGCAGCGCTCCCTGCCCGTCGATCAGGGTCAGCGAGGTGAAGGAGGCGTAGCGGTCGATCCGGTCACTGAGAAAATGCCTGCATTCGGTGCCGCTGACCGGGCGGGTCTCGACCAGTTCGACGACCGTTTCCATCATGATGCGGGCGTTTTCGATGACATTGGTATGCTGTGCCGCATGAATATCGGCCAGACGTTTCGCATTCTCCTCGATCCGTGCGCGCTCGTTGTCGAGGGCATTGACGGCGAGGAAGATGGCGACGGCCATGCCCGGGAGCGTGGCGATGAGCAGGATCCCGATCAGCCGGTTTCTCAGCGAAAAGCTGCCGATGAAACCGCGCAGCCGCTCTCCCCATCCGACATGCCCACCAGACGCACCCGTGCTCACGCCACCCTCCACCCGATAAAACGCCCCCGCAGATGCTCTCTGCGCCGGTTCGCATTGCCAACGCAAAGCTTGGTGAGGTGTTCCCGGATCGAAGCCGGCGGGTCGGCGCATGCACAGGCGGCATCACCTGCGCATGCGCCTCGCGATCGCAGCGCGATCAGCTCGCGAGCGCGAGCTCCGCGTTCTCGGTGAAGGCGCCGCCATGGATGATGGTCTCCGCGAGACCGGGGGCGAGGCTCGCCTGGTTTTCGGCGAAGAACCGCACCAGCGCGACGCGTCCGGCGGCGAGCGGATCGCCCTCGCCGCTCGCAAGCGCGGACTCGGCCAGCGAAGCCGCCCCGAGCGTCAGCCCGAACAGGCGCAGATACGGCGTCGCACCGGCAAGCGCATCCTGCTGGGCATTGCCGGAGAGCGCCTTGAGCAGGTGGCTCGTCGCGCGGTCAAGCGCCTCGACCGCCTCGCGCAGCCGGCTGGCCGTGTCGCCATAGGCCGCCCCGCCCTCCCTGGTGACACGATCGGCAACCGCACGCAGCCGCGCGATCTCGCCGCGCACCGTCTCGCCGCCGGAGAGCGGCAGCTTGCGGGTCACGAGGTCGATCGCCTGGATGCCGTTGGTGCCCTCATAAATCGCGAGAATGCGCGCATCGCGCAGATGCTGCGCCGCGCCGGTCTCCTCGATAAAGCCCATGCCGCCATGCACCTGCACGCCGAGGGAGGCGACTTCGTTGGCGAGATCGGTGGAGAAGGCTTTCGCGACCGGCGTCATCAGCGAAGCGCGCTCATGCGCCCGGCGTCGCGCATCCGCATCGCCCGCTGCATGGGCGCGATCGAGTGCACCGGCGGTGATGTAGCAGATGGCGCGCGCGGCCTGGGTGAAGCCCTTCATGGTCATCAGCATGCGCTGGACATCCGGATGCGCGATGATCGGCGCCATGCCGTCGCCCTGCCACGAGGCGGCGCGGCCCTGGCGGCGATCACGGGCATAGGACAGAGCCTGCTGGTAGGCGCGCTCGCAGGCGGCGACGCCCTGGAGGCCGACGCCGAGGCGGGCATTGTTCATCATCGTGAACATGCAGGCCAGCCCGCGATTCTCCTCGCCGATCAGCCAGCCGGTGGCACCGCCCTCGTCGCCGAATACCATGGTGCAGGTCGGCGAGCCGTGCAGGCCGAGCTTGTGCTCCATGCCGTTGCAGAAGACGTCGTTGCGACTGCCGTCGGGCAGGATCTTGGGCACGAGGAAGAGCGAGATGCCCTTCGTCCCCGCCGGCGCATCCGGCAGGCGCGCGAGTACCATGTGGACGATGTTGTCCGTCATGTCGTGCTCGCCATAAGTGATGTAGATCTTCTGGCCCGTGATCCGGTAGGTCCCGTCACCGGCAGGTTCGGCGCGGGCGCGAAGCGCGGCGAGATCGGATCCGGCCTGCGGCTCGGTCAGGTTCATCGTCGCGGTCCATTCACCCGAGATCAGCTTGCCGAGATAAAGCTCCTGCAATTCCGGCGTCGCATGCTTCGTCATCGCCTCGATCCCGCCCATGGTGAGCAGCGGCGCGATGCCGAAGGAGAGCGAAGCGGCATTCCACATCTCGATGCAGGCGGCGTTGAGCAGGCCCGGGAGCCCCTGGCCGCCATGTTCCGCCGGCCCAGGCAGCGCGTTCCAGCCGGCATCCGCCCAGTTACGATAGGTCTCCTTCCAGCCCGGAGGCGTGGTCACGACGCCGTTGGCGAGGCTCGGCCCCTTGGTATCGCCGATGCGGTTGAGCGGCGCGATCGCATCGCCGGCGAACTTGCCGGCCTCTTCCAGAATCTGGTCGACGAGCTCCGCCGAGAGATCGGGATGCAGCCCCTCTGCAAGCGCATCGTCGAGGCCGGCCACATGGCGCATGATATGGACCATATCGGTCACGGGCGCACGATAATCCATCTTCGTCCTCCAAAGCTGCACGCTGCGTTCCGGCCCTGCCGTGGCGTGCCTGTTTCTTCGCCGGGAAGCATATCCGCGCCGTGTTCCGGTGCAGCCGGCCTCTCCTGACCAAGAGTTATGTGAGCATATTCTTCAGGGCAATGGGGAAATGCAGCAAACCACCGTGACGCAAGGGCGCGGAGCCGGTGAGCGGAGCTTTTTCCACCCATATCGACGCGTGCCGTCAGGCGCCCCGCCACAGGCCGAGCAACGTCAGCGCGGCGCTGATCATCACGACGGACACGGTGGCATAGCCGGCATTCCAGCGCGTCCCCACGGTGAATGAGCCGTATCCCGTCAGCCGCCCGATATACATGGTCGCCGCGGTGGCCGGCGAGGAGGCGATCGCCATGCCCCACCCGATCGCCAGAGCGCTCGCGACCAGCGTCGCATCGACACCGTAGCGCGCCGGATCGGCCATCACGCTGGCCAGCACCGCGACCGTGATCAGGGGGTTGGCACCAAGCAGACCGAACAGCACCACGAGCAGCATGAACAGCGCCGGGACGAAGACCGGCGGCAGGCCCTGCGGGCCGATCAGGGCGTCGATGAAGACCTGCGGCAGCAGCATCCCGATGAGCGTGCCGGCATAGGCCGCATTGGCCAGAACGGACAATTCCTGACGTTGCTGGGGCGCCTGTTCCACCACATAACGCCGCAGATGGTCGAGCCCCGCGCGCCCGGTATCGCGCAGGATCCAGACGAGACCGATCACGGGCACGAAGAGGATGACCCCGTGGATGAGCTCACCGGGCGTGAAGCGCTCGACCAGCGCCGCCGCGCTCGACAGGAGCAACAGAAGGATGACGAGCGGCACCAGCGCCGCGAAAGAAAACGGCACCGGATCGCCGGTCCCCGCTGCCCGCCGCGATGCGCCGCTGTCGATTGCCCAGCCGGCGATCACGGTCATCACCCCGAGGCCGGTCCCGATCAGCACCATCATCGGCCATTGCGCGCCCGCAATGCCGGTGGTCGTTATGGCGAAGGCGACCGTCAGGGGGCACCAGAACATGGTCACCGAAAAGCCGCGCAGCATCGCCAGCAGCATCCGGCGCTCGCGCGCTCTGGCCACTGTGGCATCGCCGGGAGCCGCCTTGACGGCGTCGCGGATCATGCCGCTGAAGAGCGCGATCACGCCGAAATTCAGGATCGCCCCGAACAATGTAGAGCCGCCCGCCAGCGCGAAATAGCGGCGTCCCGGCGGCTGGCGCACCAGCATGGCGCCGGCCTCGTGCACCATCGGCGATGTCTGCGCCGCGACGCGCAGCACGCCCAGCGATGAAAACAGCACCACGATGAAGACACTGCGCCAGAACGCCTCCGCCAGCGCAATCACCGGCGAAGGCAGCACGAACAGGGCCATCCCGGTGACGACCGCACCGAAGGCGAGATGGCTCCAGACGAAGCGCGTGTAGCGTGTGCTCTGCGCGACGATATAGAACAGGATCCCCGCCATCCCGACGAGCATGAGCGGGCTCGGCGCACCGTCCGCCAGAGCCCGAGCCGCTTCACCGGAAAGGCTCGTCACGAGCAGGGCGAACCAGGCGATGACGAGCGCGATCCCCGATAACGCATCGATGCGGTCTGTCATGGAGCGGGTTCCGGTGAGCGCTGCGCAGAAGGCGTGCCGCAGCGGGCTCCAAGGAAGCCGCCGCCACATACCCGCATACCGGGATGCCATGATGCGCTGCGCTGCACAACCTGCAGCCATGCGCGTACCGCAAGTGCAGGATCAAGCGTTACGGCGCGTCTTCCACGCAGCATAGGCCTCCGGCATGCACACGGCGCAGGGGCGATAGCCGGCGCTCACGGCGGTCGGCTCGTCGGCGAAGAAGACGCGATGACGTGCATACGGCCCGCCGCGTGCGATCGCGGCCCTGGCCGCGCGGCAATCGAGGCGCCCGTAGATGCGGCTCTTCGCATGACCGCCGAAGCGCCCGGGCGCCGCTGACGGGACGGGGCGGTCGGCATGATCACGCAGAGTGTAGCGCGCTTCCATCCCCGCCCCCGTCAGCCGTCTTCGTCAATCCGCCATGGTCAGTACGATCTTGCCGATATGGGCGCTCGAATCCATCCGCGCATGCGCCTTGGCGACATCTTCCAGCGGGAAGGTGGAATCGATGATCGGCTTGCAAGCGCCCTTGGCGAGCAGCGGCACGACCTTGTCGCGCAGGGAATGGGCGATCTCCGCCTTCTGCGCCACCGAGCGCGGACGCAGGGTCGAGCCGGTATGGTGCAGGCGCTTGACCATCAGGCGGCGGAAATCGACCTCGGCCTTGCCGCCCTTCAGGAAGGCGATCTGCACGATGCGGCCCTCGATCGCGGCGGCGTCGTAATTGCGCCCGATATAGTCGCCGCCCACCATGTCGATGATCAGCGGCACACCCTTGCCATCTGTCGCTTCCTTCACCACCGCGACGAAATCCTCATCGCGGTAATTGATCGCGCGATCGGCACCGAGCTTGAGGCAGGCCTCGCATTTCTCCTGCGAGCCGGCGGTGACGAACACGGTGGCGCCGAAGGCCTTGGCGAGCTGGATCGCGGTCGTGCCGATGCCCGAGGAGCCGCCATGGATCAGCACCGTCTCGCCGGGCTGGAGGCCACCGCGATCGAACATGTTGGTCCAGACCGTGAAATAGGTCTCCGGGATCGCCCCGGCCTCGACCATGGAGAGGCCTTCCGGCACGGGGATCGCATTGTCCTGCGCCACCACGGCGTACTCCGCATAACCGCCGGAAGCGACCAGAGCCATCACCCGGTCACCGACGGCGAAATCCGTCGCGCCCTCGCCGCAGGCCACGACTTCGCCGGCGATCTCGAGGCCGAGAATGTCGGAGGCGCCGGGCGGGGGCGGATAATTGCCGAGCCGCTGGAAGACGTCGGGGCGGTTGATGCCGCCGGCATGCACGCGAACCAGGATTTCGCCGGCTCCCGGCTGCGGAACCGGGCGCTCGACCAGCTTCAGGACCTCGGGACCACCACCGCCATCGGCGATGACGGCACGCATCGTTGCGGGATGTGTCATGGCTTTCTCCTCGTCTGATACCGGCTTTTCGTGCCGGCTCGCCCGGTTTCAGGTCGCTGATCGGGGGTCGCATGCCCCGACGGCATTGGCAAGCGCGGGTCATGTGGCTTACCCTGTGGGCAGAATACGGCAAGCAGAGGAGAAGGCCATGGCATTCGATCCTTTCGCGGACGAGACCGTGCGCCCCCAGGCGCAGGCCCGCAATCACGTTGTCGGCCAGGATCTTTCGACATTGTCGATCGAGGAGATCGACGAGCGAATCGCGGTCCTGCGGCAGGAGATCACGCGGCTGGAGCAGATGCGCGCGGAAAAGCAGGCGTCAAAATCAGCAGCGGATGCCGTATTCAAGGCGTAAGCTTGGCCATGTGTCATTTTCGCGCAATGAATCTCAATTGGAAACGAGGCGTTAACCACTCCTTAAGCTTTCCGGTTTATGAATCAGATATTCCAGACTTCTGGATGTCGAGTGGCTCCTGTCCACTCTGTTTGAC
Organism: Hyphomicrobiales bacterium; assembly: GCA_003567055.1. Lineage (GTDB taxonomy): Bacteria > Pseudomonadota > Alphaproteobacteria > Rhizobiales > Beijerinckiaceae > Saliniramus. The sequence goes on along the minus strand of PXAW01000486.1, from coordinate 3,555 downwards.
GCCTCCCTGTTGAGACTTCAGAGCCGCCTTCCCGGCGGCTCTTTTTTTGATTCATCCACAGCGTTAACCCTAACCTAATGTAAACAGCGCGCCCTCCAGCATTCGGCGTTAGTTTTGCCTCGTTCCGCATGAACCGCGTCCCGGCGTTTTCGTTTGGGACAGGACACGACAATGCGCAATGCAGGAGGCGAGACATGAACGCGGACATCACTTTTCGGGAAGAAGGCGACCCGGTCGATTTCGGCCGCAACTTCGTCGGTTCGGAGGCGTTCCGCGCTCTGTTCAGCGAAGGTATGGGACTCGGCGAGGAGACGGCGGCCTATCTCGACGGTGACGGGCGCGAGGAATCGCGGCTGCTGTCGCGCCAGGCATCGCTGACCTATGCCAGTGAGAGCATGCGGCTCACCACCCGCCTGATGCAGATCGCTTCATGGCTCCTGGTCCAGCGCGCCGTCGCCGAGGGTGAAATCTCCCCGGAGCGGGCCCTGCAGGAACAGACCCGCGTGCGCCTCACCAAGCCGGAACCGGCGAGCCCCGTCTTCGACACCTCCTCCCTGCCGCCGCGCCTGAAGGATCTGATCAGCCATTCCGCGCGCCTGCACGCCCGCATCGTCCATCTCGACAAGCTGATCTCGACCGATGAGCCCACGCGTCCGAAGAACGAGAGCCCGGTGGCCGCGCAGCAATGGCTGATCCGCTCGGCTTTCGGCGCAAACTGAGGCCGGACGGCGCGGTCCGCGGGGAATCAGGATCGCAGCGCCCTTTGCAATGAAGATCTTGCCTTGAAGCATCACCGCGATATTTCGCGGTGATGGTACAAAAAAACGACGCCCTCACCTCCTTCCCCGATGACGGCATCGCCGTCGTCGCCGGCGCGACCGGCGGCATCGGCGCCGCCTTCGTGCGCGCGCTCGAAGCCTCCGGACGCTTCAGCCGGGTCGTCGCCGCCGCGCGCAGCAACGATGCCGGGTTAGACCTGCTCGATCCCGCCACTATTGCTGATTTCGCGGGCGGCCTCGAGGGCGAGCGCATCCGCCTCGTCATCGACGCGACGGGCTTCCTGCATGATGATGAGCGCATGCCGGAAAAGTCGTGGCGCGATCTCGATGCCGGTCACATGGCCTATTCCTACGCCGTGAACGCCATCGGCCCGGCCCTGCTGATGCAGCATCTGCTGCCGCTCCTGCCGCGCGAGGGCAAGGCGGCCTTCGTCACGCTCTCGGCCAGGGTCGGCTCCATCGGCGATAACCGCATCGGCGGCTGGTATTCCTACCGCGCCTCGAAAGCCGCGCTCAACCAGATCGTGCGCTGCGCTTCCATCGAACTGGGCCGGCGCTGGCGCGAGGCGCTTTGCGTCGCCATGCATCCGGGCACGGTGCATTCCCCGCTGACGAAACCCTTCGCCAAGAGCGGGCTCGATGTCCGGGAGCCCGATGTCGCGGTCGGTGAGATGCTGGCCGTGATCGACGGCCTCACCAGTGAAGAAAGCGGCGGTTTCTACGACTATCGCGGTGAGCGCCTGCCCTGGTAGCCGGGCCGATTGCCGCATTTGACCGCGCCGTTCGGGGCGCCTGCGAGAGGAGAAGACGATGCGGCAATTTTCGAAAATCCTCGCAGCCTTCGTGCTGCTATTTGGACTGGCTTCCACCCCTGCGGCTCTCGCCCGGGAAGCTGGGGAGAGCGCGGCCATCCGGGACGTCATCACGCGCCAGCTCGACGCCTTCCTCGCTGACGACGCCACCCGCGCCTACAGCTTCGCAGCGCCGGGAATCCAGCGCCTGTTCCCCGGCGAAGAGCGTTTCATGGGAATGGTGCGTCAGGGATATCCGCCGGTCTATCGCCAGCGCAGCCGGGATTTCGGCGCCTTGCGCCAGACGCCGCAGGGGCCGGTGCAGGAAGTCACCCTGATCGATGCGAACGGGCAGGCCTGGCTGGCTTTGTATACAATGGAACAGCAACCCGATGGCAGCTGGAAGATCGCCGGCGTGCGTCTCGTGCGCGAGGACGCGGTGGCGGCATAGGCCGTTCAGACCATACCGGCATCCGCATGCTGCACACAAATAGTTGCATCTGCATCGATCCAGAGCCGGGTTTCGAGCCCGCCATCACGCTGCCCGGCCAGCCACCAGTAATCCTGACCGGCGCAAAACCCATAATGCGGCGCGGCTTCCAGCCGGTCGAGCACGAAACGGACGGCGCCGTCGCGACGCGCGAAACTGGCATCGAAACACCCGCTTTCGAGAATCCGCCCCTCGCGGTTCAGCAGACACCAGTGCACGAAAAACGCCATCACGCGTACTCCACCAACAGCTTCGAGGATTGAGTACAATTTGAGACAGATTGTGTCCATCTCATTTGCGCCCCACGCTTACCGAAGCATTTAACCAATTCCCGCCGTGCCGCGACAAGCCAGACGATAGTGCATGAACACGCAGGCCCCTTCTCCCAAGCTTCCCCTTGCGAGCAAGCCAAACGCGCCCGAACCTGCGCCGCATACGATCAGCACGGGGGCCGTCAGCATGCAGAATCTCACCATCGATCCACAGCGCCTGTGGGATACGCTGATGGAGACGGCGCAGATTGGTGGAACGCCGAAGGGCGGCATCTGCCGGGTCACCCTGACCGATCTCGACCGCCAGATCCGCGACTGGTTTCGCGCCGAATGCGAGAAGCTCGGCTGCAGCGTCAGCGTCGACACGATGGGCAACATGTTCGCCGTGCGACCGGGCAAGCGCAACGACATCGCCCCGATCGCCATGGGCAGCCATCTCGACACCCAGCCCACCGGCGGCAAGTTCGACGGCGTGCTCGGCGTCCTCGCCGGCCTCGAAGTGCTGCGTACGCTGCATGATCTCGGCTACGAGACCAACGCGCCGCTCATGCTCGTCAACTGGACCAACGAAGAAGGCGCACGGTTTGCGCCCTCCATGCTCGGCGCCGGCGTGCATTCGGGTCTCTATGAGCCCGACATGGCCGAGGCGATTACCGATCGCGACGGGGTTAGCCTGCGCGAGGCGCTCGAAGGGATCGGCTATCGCGGTGACGTGCCGGTCGGCCAAACGCAGTTCTCGGCCATGTTCGAGCTGCATATCGAGCAGGGCCCGATCCTGGAAGCCGAGGGCAAGAGCATCGGTATCGTCACCGGCGTCCAGGGCATGCGCTGGTACGACATCACCCTCACGGGCCGAGAATCCCATACCGGCACCACGCCGATGCCGCTGCGCCACAACGCGCTTCTGGGTGCTGCCCGCATCATCGAGCGCGTCGATGCCATCGCCCATGCACATGCGCCGCATGCGGTGGGCACGGTCGGCATGGTCGAGGTGCGCCCCAATTCCCGCAACGTCATTCCCGGCGAGGTCTTTCTCACAGTCGATTTCCGCCATCCCGAAACAGCCGTGCTGGAGGCGATGGAGGCCGCGCTCCATCAAGAGATCGACGCTATCGCAGGCGAAATCGGCCTCGCAGCCGAACACCGCCGGGTCACCAATAACCCGCCGGTCGTCTTCGATACCGATTGCATCGACGCGGTGCGGCGCGGCACCGGGCAGGCGG
>PXAW01000421.1 GCA_003567055.1 Hyphomicrobiales bacterium | reverse complement strand
CGGAGACGGCCTTCCGCATCCCCGTCCAGATCGACCGCGCCGGGCCCAATGTGGTCGAGATCGAGGTCGAGCCGCTGCCCGACGAACTCACCATGGCCAATAACCGCGCCGTGGTGACGATCGAGGGCATTCGCGAGAATCTGCGCGTCCTGCTCGTCTCCGGCGAGCCTCATGCGGGGGAGCGGACATGGCGTAACCTCCTGCGCTCGGATGCCAATGTCGATCTCGTCCATTTCACCATCCTGCGCCCGCCGGAGAAGCAGGACGGCACGCCGATCGACGAGTTGTCGCTGATCGCCTTTCCCACGCGCGAATTGTTTCAGGACAAGATCGGCGAGTTCGATCTGATCATCTTCGATCGCTACGCCAATCAGAGCATCCTGCCGTCGATCTATTACGACAACATCGTGCGCTATGTGCGCGAGGGTGGTGCCGTGCTGCTCGCGGCGGGGCCGGAATTCGCCGGGCGCGCCTCGCTCGCGCGCACCCGCCTCGCGCCGATCATTCCGGGCGAGCCCACCGGCAGTGTGCTGGAGGAACCCTTCAAGGCGATGCTCACCGAAACCGGCGAGCGCCATCCGGTGACGCGCGGCCTTCCGGGATCGGAAAGCGATCCGCCGTCCTGGGGCGAGTGGTTGCGCGTGCTCGACACGCAGGTCACCGCCGGTCAGACGGTGATGTCGGGCGCGCAGGATCGTCCGTTGCTGGTGCTGGAGCGTCAGGGCGAGGGGCGCGTGGCGCTGCTCCTGTCCGATCACGCCTGGCTCTGGGCGCGTGGCTATCGCGAGGGCGGGCCGCATGTCGATCTCCTGCGCCGCACCGCGCATTGGCTGATGCGCGAGCCGGCGCTGGAGGAGGAGTCCCTGCGCGCGACGACGCAGGGGGAGCGGATCTTCATCGAGCGTCAGAGCATGGCCGACGAGGTTCCCCCCGTCAGTGTGACGACCCCGTCGGGAGAACAGACCAGCGTCGCGCTCGAGCCCTATCTGCCCGGCCTGTTCCGGGCCGAGATCACCGGCGAGGAGCGGGGGCTGCATACGCTGCGCAACGAGGATCTCGTCGCCTTTGCCAGCGTCGGCCCGGCCAATCCGCGCGAGCTCGTCGACGTCTTCTCCACGAGCGAGCAACTGGCGGAGATCGTTTCCGGGACCGGCGGATCGGTGCGGCGGCTGTCGCGGGAGGAGGGGGCGCTCTCGGTGCCGCGAATCCAGAGCGTGCGCGGCGATGCGCGAGCCTACGGCAATGACTGGATCGGCATCCGCCCGAGCGGTGCCTCGGTCGTGCTCGGCGTGTCGGTGATGCCGCTCGCGCTGGGGCTGCTCGGCCTTCTGCTTCTGCTCGGCGCCGTTCTCGCGGCATGGCTCGGCGAAGGGCGCGGATCCGCCGCACGGCGCTGAGGCGCGCAGAGCGACGCGCTTGCTTTCGATCAATGCAGCCGCTTCAATGGACGCGCTAGGAGATCGGGGCGAAGGTACCGGTTCCACGCGCGAGGGAGCACGCGTCAATGGCGGCGTTCAGGCAAAAGCTCGGCCCGATCCTGCAACCGATGCCGGTTGCGATCACGGCGCTCGTTCTGCTGACGGCGCTCGGCTGGGGGGTGATGTTCGCCGAGGCGATCACCATGGCCTCGGGTGCCGCCGCCTTCATGGAAGCGTTATGCGCTCCCGCCGACATCCTCGGCGCGCGCTCGACGGCGGAAATGATCTCGCGGCTCGCTGTGGCGATCGGCATGTGGGTCGCCATGAGCATCGCGATGATGCTGCCGACCGCGAGCCTGCTGATCGTCGGCTTCGCTGATCGGGTGGAGAACGAGGTGAGCGACCGGGCCCGTGCCGCATCGCCGCTGGCCGTGGCGGCGGGCTATCTCGGGATCTGGGTGATCGTGGCCGTCGTGGCGGCAACGGCGCAGGCCTTCATCTCGGCCGGCTTGTCGGGCATCGCCCTGCCGCCGGCAACCGCGACGATCCTGGCCGGCGCCGTGATCGGCGCTGCCGGGTTCTACCAGTTCTCGCCGCTCAAGCGCGCCTGCCTCGTCACCATCCGCCATCCCTTCGCGCAGGAGCGCGAGGCGGCGCTGACGAGCAATCTGGCGGCGTTCCGGCTCGGCCTGCGACAAGGCGTGCTCTGCGTCGGCTGCTGCTGGGCGATGATGGGGCTGCTCGTGGTGCTGGGTGCCATGAATATCCTCTGGATGGCGATCTTCGCGGTGATCATGGCGGCGGAGAAGATGGTCGATTCGCAGCGCCTTCCCAACGCGATCGGCATCGCCATGATCCTCGCCGGTGCCGCCCTGTCGGTCTCGGCGGTGGGGCTCGCCCCCTTGCGCGATGCAATCGGCCTGTGAGCAAATGCCTCTGACGACGCGATGGACGTTGCGGTAGGGCTTTTACGCATCCTATGATCCGAAACGAGTGAGGGAGGAGACGGCCCATGTCAAAGACCATGGCGATCCGCATCTATGAGAATGGCGGCCCCGAGGTCATGCGCTACGAAGAGGTCGCCGTCGGCGATCCCGGCCCGGGCGAGATCCGGGTGAAGCACACGGCTATCGGCGTCAATTACATCGACACCTATTTCCGCTCCGGCCTCTACCCGGCGCCGAGCATTCCCTTCACCCCCGGCAACGAGGGTGCGGGTGTGGTCACGGCGGTGGGCGAGGGTGTTACCCGCTTCAAGGAGGGCGACCGCGTCGCCTATGCCGCGACGCTGGGCTCCTATGCCGAGGAGCGTCTGCTCGAGGCCGACAAGGTCGTCGCCACGCCGGACGGCGTCGATGACGAGACCGCAGCCGCGATGATGCTGAAAGGCATGACGGCGCAATATCTTCTGCGCCGGACCTACCGCGTGAAGAAAGGCGACACCATCCTCTTCCACGCCGCCGCCGGCGGTGTCGGCCTGATCGCATGCCAGTGGGCCAAACATCTCGGCGCCACGGTGATCGGCACGGTCGGTTCGCGCGAGAAGGGCGAGCTCGCCATGAAGAACGGCTGTGACCACGTGATCTATTACCGCGACGAGGATTTCGCCAAGCGCGTCGACGAGATCACCAAGGGTGAGCGCTGCCACGTGGTCTATGACGGCGTCGGCAAGGCGACCTTCCCGGCATCGCTCGACTGCCTGCGCCCGTTCGGGATGTTTGCGAGCTTCGGCAACGCCTCCGGCGCGATCGAGGCCTTCAATCTCGGCCTGCTGGCCCAGAAGGGCTCGCTCTACGCCACCCGCCCGACGCTGTTCACGCATATCGCGAAACGGGCCGATCTGGAGGAGGTCGCGAGCGAGCTGTTCGACGTGGTGGCGAGCGGCGCGGTGAAGATCCCCGTCCACCATCGCGCCAAACTCGCCGATGCGGTCGATGTCCACAAGGCGCTCGAGGGTCGCGAGACCACCGGCGCCACGGTGATGAGCCCCTGAGCGAGAAAGAAAAACGGTTTGCCCGCCTCATCTCCCCAGAAGGCTGCCCCCGGCGAGAAACTCGTCTCGCTGAAGGGCATCACGAAGCACTACGGCAACCTCGTCGCCAATGACGCGATCGATTTCGCGATCGCGCCCGGCGAGGTTCATGCGCTTCTGGGGGAGAACGGGGCGGGCAAATCCACGCTGGTGAAGATCCTCTACGGGGTGATCGAGCCGACTGACGGCGAGATCTTCTGGGAGGGGAAGCGGGTCGAGATCAATTCACCCGTCGATGCAAGAAATCTCGGCATCGGTATGGTATTCCAGCATTTCTCGCTCTTCGACGAGATGACGGTGGCGGAAAACGTCGCCGTCGCGCTGACCGATCTTTCCTTCAACGAGGTGCGCAAGCGCCTCAAGCAGGTGAGCGAGGGTTACGGCCTGCCGCTCGACCCCGATCGCCATGTCTGGACGCTTTCCGCCGGCGAGCGCCAGCGCATCGAGATCGTCCGCTGCCTGTTGCAGAATCCCAAGCTGATCGTTCTCGACGAGCCGACTTCGGTGCTCACGCCGCAGGAATCGGAAGGGCTGTTCGAGACGCTGGAGCAACTTGCCGGCGAGGGCAGGGCGATCCTCTATATCTCGCACAAGCTGGAGGAGGTGCGCCGGCTGTGCCGCGACGCCACGATCCTGCGCGGCGGCAAGGTCGTCGCCACCCTCGATCCGCGCGAGAGCAGCGCCCGCGAGATCGCCGCGCTGATGGTCGGGCAGGAAGTCGGCGATGTGGCGCGCACGCCGAAGGCCCGCGGGCATGACGAGATGCTCCAGGTGCAGAGCCTGTCGATGCCGGCCCGTTCCATTCACGAGCGCCCCTTGCGCGATGTCGACATCGCTGTCGCCGCCGGCGAGATCGTCGGCCTTGCCGGCATCGCCGGTAACGGCCAGAGCGAGCTGTTCGCCGCGATCTCGGGCGAGCGCCTCGCGGAGGAGCCGGGCGCCGTGGTGATCGACGGGGTCGGCGTGGGGCTCAAGGGGATCGACGCCCGGCGCAAGCTCGGCGGGGCCTTCGTCCCGGAAGAGCGGCTCGGCCACGCCGCCGTGCCGGGTCACGGGCTCGGTGACAACACGGTTTTGTCGCATCACGCCGTCGGCGGGATCGTCAACAGCGGCTTCATCGCTTTCGACAAGGCCCGGCGCCTCGCGGCGCGGGTGGTGGGTGATTTCGACGTGCGCACGCCGGGAACCGATGCGCTGGCGCGCAAGCTCTCCGGCGGCAATCTGCAGAAATTCGTGGTCGGGCGCGAGATCGTACGCGGCCCCAAACTCCTCGTCGTCGATCAGCCGACCTGGGGCGTCGATGCCGGCGCGGCGCGGGTGATCCGCCAGGCGTTGATCGATCTCGCGGCGCAGGGCGCGGCGGTGCTGGTGATCAGCCAGGATCTCGACGAGCTCTTCGCCATCGCCGATCGCATGGCGGTAATCCATGAAGGGCATGTCAGCCGGCTGCGACCGACGGGGGAATGGACGCGTGAAGCGGTGGGTCTCGAAATGATGGGGGTCGCGCCGCAAGATGCGCATTGAACTCGTTCCGAGAGCGGAGCCGAAAGCCTGGGCGCGCGCGCTTGCGCCGGTGGCGGCGCTCGTCGTCTCCTTTGCCATTGCCGGCCTGGTGATCTGGGGCATGGGCCGCTCGCCCGTGGCCGCCTTCCAGGTCTATATCGTCGATCCGCTGATGGATCCGTGGTCGCTGCGCGAGATCGCCATGAAGGCGACGCCGCTCGTCATCATCGCCATCGGTCTGTCCTACTGCTTCCGCGCCAATATGTGGAATATCGGGGCGGAGGGGCAGTTCATCGTCGGCGCGATCTTCGGCTCCTGGCTCGCGCTCGCGACCCACGGCACCGATGCGGGGATGTGGGTGCTGCCCCTGATGATGATCCTCGCCATGATCGGCGGCGCACTCTACGGCGCGATTCCCGCCTTCCTGCGGGTGCGTTTCGGCGTGAACGAGATCCTGACCTCGCTCTTCCTCGTCTATGTGGCGCAATTGCTGCTCGATTATCTGGTGCGCGGGCGCTGGCGCGATCCGATGGGTTTCAACTTCCCGCAATCCGTCGTCTTCGACACCGCCGCCACGCTTCCCGCGATCGCGGGGATGGGGCGGGTGCATATCGGGGTGATCTTCGCGCTCATCGCCGTCATCGTGACGATGATCGTTCTCGGGCGCACGCTGTTCGGTTACCGTTTGCGGGTGAGCGGGGATGCGCCGCGCGCCGCGCGCTTTGCCGGCTTCTCGCAGGCGCGCACCATCATCACCGTATTCTGCATATCGGGCGGGCTGGCCGGGCTTGCCGGGATCATCGAGGTCTCGGGCGTGCTGCGCCAGGTTCAGCCCTCGATTTCACCCGGATACGGCTTCACGGCGATCATCGTGGCCTTTCTCGGGCGGCTCAATCCGATCGGCATCCTGATCGCCGGCTTCATCATGGCGCTGATCCTGATCGGGGGCGAGAATGCGCAGATCCTGCTGCGGCTGCCGCTCGATCTCGCGCTCGCCTTCCAGGGGCTGGTGCTGCTCTGCGTGCTCTCGGCGGATGCGCTGGTGAGCAATCGGCTGCGGATCGTGAGGGCACGCGCATGACGACTTTCGAAGCGATCCTCTTCACCATCGTCATGGCCTCGACGCCGCTCCTGATCGCGGCCATCGGCGAGCTCGTGGCGGAGCGCGCGGGCGTGCTCAATCTCGGGGTGGAGGGCATGATGGCGATGGGGGCGGTGAGCGCCTTCGTCGGTGCCTTCCTGTTCGAATCGACCTGGATCGGCATCGCTTTCGGGATGATGGCCGGCGGGCTGATGGCGGCTCTGTTCGGCATCGTCGTCCTCGGTTTCGCGGCGAACCAGGTCGGCGCGGGGCTCGCGCTGACGATCCTCGGCCTCGGCCTGTCGGGCGTGATCGGCGCGCCCTTCGTCGGCGAGCGCCTGCCGCCGACCCCGCGCCTCGAGATCCCGCTGCTCTCGGATCTGCCGATCCTGGGCAGCGCCGTCTTCTCGCAGGACATCTTCGTCTACATTTCGCTGCTGCTCGTCGCCGGCGTGGCCTGGTTCCTGATGGGGACGCGCGCGGGGCTGCGGCTGCGTTCCATCGGCGAGAATCACGCCTCGGCGCATTCGCTCGGCCTGCCGGTCCTGAAGGTGCGCTTCATGGCAGTCGTCTTCGGCGGCATCTGCGCGGGGCTCGCGGGCGCCTACCTTTCGCTCGTCTATACGCGCTTCTGGGCGCCGAACATGACGGCCGGGCGCGGCTGGATCGCCGTGGCGCTCGTCGTCTTCGCCGCCTGGCGACCGGGCTGGGCGCTCGTCGGCGCCTATATCTTCGGCGCCGCGACGGTGCTGCAACTGCATGCGCAGGCGGCGCAATTCGGGCTGCCCTCGCAATTCCTCTCCGCCGTGCCGTATCTCGCGACGATCATCGCTCTGGTGATCCTCTCGGCGCGGCGCGGGTCGAGCGGGGTGGGGGCGCCGGGTTCGCTCGGCCAGCCCTATGTGCCGGACCGTTAGCGGCGCTCAAGCGAGCGGCAGGCTGCATAACGATTGTGCCGCGATTGCCGCTGTAACGTGCTGAAGCAAAGGTGTTTTCTGTGGCATTGCGCCGGTTTCGGGGGCATGCCAATCTGTCGGAACCAATAAAGAAAGGGGTCGTCATGAAGAGACGGGATTTCGTAGCTGCGGGCGCGCTCGCCGCAATGATGGCGTTTGGCGCCGCACCGGCCCAGGCCGATGATCCGGTCAAGGTCGGATTCGTCTTCGTCGGGCCGGTCGGTGATTTCGGCTGGACGTATCAGCATAATCAGGGCCGCCTCGCCATCGAGGAAGCCTTCGGCGATCAGGTCGAGACGACCTTCGTCGAGAGCGTCTCCGGCGGCGATGCCGAGCGTGTGATCGAGCAGTTGGCCCGTACCGGCCATGATCTGATCTTCACCACCTCCTTCGGCTATATGGAGCCCACCATCCGCGTGGCCGAGCGCTTCCCGGATGTGAAGTTCGAGCACGCCACGGGCTTCCGCCGTGCCGACAACGTCGCCACCTACAATGCGCGCTTCCATGAGGGTCGCTACATCCTCGGCCAGATCGCGGCTGAGATGTCGGAGAGCGGCGTGATCGGCTATATCGGCGCCTTCCCGATCCCGGAAGTCACCGCCGGCATGAACGCCTATATTCTGGGCGCCCAATCGGTGAACCCGGATATCGAACTGCGTGTCGTCTACGTCAACGCCTGGTTCGACCCGGCCCGCGAGACCGATGGCGCGCGCGCGCTGATGGATCAGGGGGTTGATGTGATCGCCCAGCACGTCGACAGCCCGGCTGCGATGCAGACCGCCGCCGATCGCGGCGTCTACGGCTTCGGCCAGGCCTCCGACATGATCGACTTCGCCCCCGATACGCTGCTGACCTCGATCGTCAACAACTGGACCGACTATTACGTCGAGCGCGTCCAGGCCGTGATCGACGGCACATGGGAGCCGAGCGACACCTGGGGCGGGCTCGATGCGGACATGCTTCGCATGGCGCCCTATACCAACATGCCCGATGATGTGGCCGAGCGCGCCGCCGCGACAGAAGCAGCCATCCGTTCGGGTGAGTTGAACCCCTTCACCTGCCCGATTATCGCGCAGGACGGCTCGGAAGTGCCCTGCGAGGGTGATGGTGTTCTCTCCGACGAGCAGGTTCTGGGCATGAACTTCTTCGTCCAGGGCATCGCCGACAGCCTGCCGAACTGATCTGCGGCAGCCGTCGGATGACAGCATGAGGGGCGCGCCTGTCTACGGCGCGCCCTTTTTTCATGTCAGGGGCTGATATCGAGGGGTGTGCCGTCCAACGGCGCGCCCTCGCGCGCGGCGCGGAAGCACTGGCCGGCAATATCGTCGATCAGCGCCTGCTCCTGCGGGCTGATGCTTCGCGCGTCGAGCAGGCCCTCGAATCCGTTGCGCACGAGCGCGTCCTGCGTGCATGCACAGGCTGGGGTGCAGATCGCTTCGTCGGTGCCGACGGCAACGCATTCCGCAACACAAGCCTGCATGAACGTCGCCGGGGCAGGGCGCGTCACCATGGCGAGCGGGTAGAGCACACCGAGCAGGACCGGCTGGTGCAGAAGGTAGATGACGAGGCTCCAGCGCCCGGCAACGGCAAGCCAGCGCGCCGGTCGGCTGCGTATCTGCCAGCGCGCGAGATGCACGACAAGGCCGCGATCGAAGGCGATTCGTCCTGCCGCGACGCCGACGAGCACGGCGGAGAACCAGGGGAAGACCGGCTCGAAATCATTCGTGGGGGGCGGGGTCTCGAAGAAGCCGATCCAGGCGAGCCAGCGCGTATCGAAGGCGGGGGAGCCGTAGAATTGGGGCGCGGCGAAGACCACCAGCGCCGCCGCGAGGGTCAGCAGCACCGGCGCGCGCAGGAAGGGCAGGGCGAGGATGCTACCGGCCGCGATCATATGCAGGATGCCGAAGAAGATGAAGGCATCGGGAAAGACGATGAGCGTCGCGAGCGTGATCGCGCCGGCCGCTGCCGCGATCTTCGCCAGGCGCCGCACGAATTTCGACCAGCTCTGCCCGGCTTCGCGTGCGAGCACGAGGCTGAAGCCGACGATCACCAGAAAGCTCGTCGCAATGCCGCGCGCGAAGGCGACCCAGCCGGGCTCGCGACCCACATCCGTGGCGATGAAACCGAGAAAGCTCAGATCCCAGGCAAAATGGTAGATGACCATGGCCAGAATCGCCACACCGCGGGCAATATCGAGTGCATCGAGGCGCAAGCGCGTCGGAATGGCCATGAGGGGAAGTCTCCGGATCCTGGTGTCGTCATCGCGAAAGACCGACGCGTCGTCCGGTCGGATGCAATGCACGCAACCCCTGATTTCGCAGTGCAGCAATGAAAGGCGGGGACTGCACCCAATTCGGGCTTTCAGAATTGCACAGCAATGGTATCTTATAGTTAAGATTATATTGTCGTCGTGATTCGGTTGGTGAGTATATGTCTAACCATGATCCGCACAAACCGGATGTCGCCACATCCGCGCAACACGACCCGGATCCGTCACGCGACACGGCTGCGGCGGGTCATGTCAGCGATCAGGCTGCCGCTGCTGACGCGCAGGCGGCGGAAGCGCAGCTCCAACTCTTCGAGATTACCGGTCGGATCAAGTGGTTCGACGTCGCCAAGGGGTTCGGCTTCATCGTGCCGGATAACGGCTGGCCGGACGTGCTGCTCCACGTTACTTGCTTGCAGAAGGGCGGCTACCAGACGGCACATGAGGGCGCCACCGTCGTCGTCGAAGCCGTGAGGCGCAGCCGGGGCTTCCAGGCTTTCCGGCTGGTTTCCATGGACGAAACGACGGCGTTGCACCCCTCCGAGCTGCCGATGCCGCGCACTCATGTCAGCGTCGAGCCGACGAGCCCGCTGGAGCCCTGCATCGTGAAGTGGTTCAACCGCCTGCGCGGTTTCGGCTTCGTGACACGCGGAGAGGGGACGCCGGATATCTTCGTGCATATGGAAACCCTGCGCCGCTACGGCATCGCCGAACTCCAGCCGGGGGAGACGGTTCTTGTGCGCTATGGCGACGGGCCGAAGGGCCTCATGGCAGCTGAGGTGCGCATGCCGGAGGGGCGCCTGCCCGCGTCTCATTGATGCTGGTTTCAGAATGATGATCAGAATCTCGCCCCGGTGCGCGCCATCCGCCGCAATGCCTTCGGGACCCGGTTCGGCAAGCTTGTGGTGGCGCCCGATCGTGAATCGATTCGTGACGCTGGCGCTGCTTGCCGTCGCCTTTCTCGCCCTCTCCGTTTCCCTGCCCGGCCCGTATCAGGCGGCGCAGGCGCAGAATGCCGATTCGCTGACGATCATCAGCGGCGAGGACCGGCATGTGTTTTCGGTCGAGCTGGCCAATACGCCGGAAAGCCGGGCGCGCGGGCTGATGTATCGGCGTTCGATGCCGGACGACCATGGCATGCTGTTCGATTTCGGGCGCGTCGAGATGGTCTCGATGTGGATGCGCAACACCTATATTCCGCTGGATATGCTGTTTGTGCGCGCCGATGGCTCCATCGCGCGGATCGCACGCGATACCGAGCCGCTGTCGGAGCGCCAGATCTCCTCCGGCGAGCCGGTTCGCTGGAGAGGCAATCGTTGGGCCAGACGCTCGAAATAGCCATCATCACCCGGCGCCGGAAGAATGGCCCCAGGCGCCAGAGCGTTCACCTGCACTTGGGGCCCCATCGCCATCGCCAGACTCATGGTCAACGTCACCAGAGCGCTCTTGGTCAGCGTATAGGCCATATACTGGGTGCCCGGCCTCTGGGCGCGCCAATCGGCAATATTGATAATATGGCCACGCTGCTCGGATTGCAGGCTACGGGCAAAGGCCTGGCAGAGAAAAAAGGGCGCCCTG
>PXAW01000275.1 GCA_003567055.1 Hyphomicrobiales bacterium | reverse complement strand
GAGCAACTCGCCAAGGCCCTGCGCCGGCACGGGCTCGAGGTGGAATCGGTGGCGATCACCGGGGGCAAGGGGCATCCCGGGCAGGCAATTCTCGATCACGCCGAATCGATCGGCTGCGATCTCCTGATCAAGGGCGCCTATACCCAGAGCCGGATCCGCCAGATGATCTTCGGCGGGGCGACGAGCCATATCCTCGCCCATGCCCGGATCCCGGTCTTCATGGCCCATTGAGAGCAGGAATTGTCGCGCCGACGCCCGGATCGGGCCCGTGGGGGCCCTGATTCGGGTTCCGTGCATCACTGGCAGGCTCGCATGCGGGAAAACGCGCTGCGCTGCATACAATCATGATTTGCCGTCCGAAGGGACGTTCCAGGCCATGGTGGTGCCCGTGAAACCCGCTGCATTGCGGGTTTCGGCTCCAACTGGCCGGTATACCACGAAGGCACCCTTCGACTTTAGACGCATTTGGAAAACTGCCCGTCTGCATCTGGGGCTTTGCCACCCATGCCGGACCATGCCTGGCGCGCTATCATCGGTGGCGTTGGACGGCATGTGACGCAATAGAAACGGGGAGCATCGCCATGGCCGAAATCTCCGGGCAACTCGAAGGCCCTCTCACCCTGGAATGCGATCTCGTCATGCGTGGACGGGTCAAGGGAACGGTGACGGTGCCTTCCGGTTCTCGCCTCGATCTCGAGGGCCTGATCATGGGTGATCTCGTGGTCGAGGAAGGCGGCGCGGCCATCATCCACGGGGCGGTGGCCGGAACGCTGGTCAATCACGGTGGCGATGTCGAAGTGCGCGGCACGGTCAATTGCGTGCATGATCATGGCGAGCGGCTGACGCGGTTCGGACGCGAGGCGAAAGTCGGCTTCGACCGCACATGGGCGAGCAAGGCAGGCAAGCGGCCGGATGTCGCCGATGTGATCGATCCGCAAAAGGCGGCAACCGATACCCCGCCCCGCAAGCGTTCCTCGGGCTGACCTCCCTTACGGCAGGGCGAGGATGACGATCGCGAGGTTGAGCGCCCCGGCATAGGCCACCCAGAGCGCATAGGGCACCATCAGCCAGGAGGCGATCCAGTCGAGGGGCCGGAAGGCGACGATCGTTGCGAGGATCAGCGCCAGCAGCACCGCAATCACGATGAGCCCGAAAGGTGGGCTCTGCAGCGTGAAGAAGGCGATGCTCCACAACGCGTTGAAGCCGAGCTGCAGATAGAACAGCGTCATTGCGCGATGCCTGGGCCGGGAGGGCCGCAGGCCGAGCACGCGCCAGGCGGCGACCATCATCGCAAGGTAGAGAACCGTCCAGACCGGGCCGAAGAGCCAGTCCGGCGGGGTGAAGAACGGGCGCTCGAGCGCCTGATACCAGGCCATGCCCGGTGTCGTTGCGATCCCCGCGATCCCCCATGCGGCGAGGACGGGCAGGATGGCAACGGCGAGGCGGACCCATCGCGAGGGCGGCTTTTGCCCGGCAAAATCCGCGCCTTGGCCGTTTTCGCTGTCACCGGATGCCTGCACGGTTCTACTCCTCTCGTTACCCGGTCCTGATCTGCGAACCGGCCTTTCGGCTTTCGCCGCATGATGGTGCGAAATGGGCGGCGCGCAAAAGCGCATCGCTTCTCCATCCGAACTGTTGTAATCCGCCGGACAGATATGCGCGCCGACCAGAGACCAAAACGGAACCCATCATGACCGACGACAGCTTTTCGCGCCGCAGCCGCACCGTCCAGGCTCTGGGCCGGATCGACGAGACAACGCGCGCCGTCGTCCCCCCGATCCATGTGGCGACCACGTATATCCGCGATCCCGACAATGCCTATTCCTCGGGCTACGTCTATGGCCGGCCCGACAATGCCACGATCCGCGAGGCGCAGGACGTCCTCGCCATGCTCGAGGACGCGCATGGCGGGGCGATGCTGTTCGGCTCCGGCATGGCGGCGGCCACTGCCGTCTTCCGCGCCCTCGATCCGGGTGACCACGTGGTGGCGCCGAAGGTGATGTACTGGGCCCTGCGCCACTGGCTCGCCGGCGAAGCCACGCGCTGGGGGCTGCGCATCGATTTCGTCGCGACCGAGGATCCGGACGCCCTGCGCGCGGCGGTCATTCCCGGCGAGACGAAACTCGTCTGGGTGGAAAGCCCGGCCAATCCCTTGTGGAGCGTCACCGATATCGCGCTGGCGGCGCAGATCGCGCATGATGCCGGCGCCCGGCTCGCCGTCGATTCCACCTGCGCCTCGCCGGTGCACACGCGCCCGCTGACGCTCGGCGCCGATATCGTGATGCATGCGGCGACGAAGATCCTCAACGGCCATTCCGACGTGGTGGCCGGCGCGCTCGCCTTCGCCGCGCAAGACGTCTTCACCGATCGCGTTGCCGGGATCCGCAAGGGCGAGGGCGCGATTCTCGGGCCGTTCGAGGCCTATCTGCTGATTCGCGGCATGCGCACCCTGCATCTGCGCGCCGAGCGCCAGGCGGCGAGCGCGCTCGCGCTGGCCGAGCGCCTGCAAGCGCATCCCGATGTGGCGCAGGTGCTCTATCCCGGCCTGCCGGATCACCCGGGTCACGCCATCGCCGCGCGCCAGATGGAGAACGGCTTCGGCTTCATGCTCTCGATCCGCGTGCGCGGCGGCGCCGAGGCCGCGATCGCGACGGCGGCGCAGGTGAAATTGTGGAAGCGCGCCACCTCGCTGGGCGGGGTCGAGAGCCTGATCGAGCACCGCGCCTCGATCGAGGGCGAGGGCACGCCCTGCCCGGATGACCTGCTGCGGCTTGCCACCGGCATCGAGGATGCCGATGATCTCTTCGCCGATCTCGACCGGGCCTTGCGCGCCGCCCACGGCTGAGGCGGTGCCTGATCAGCCGGGAGGCCGGCTCCCGGGCGGGGTCGTATCGCCCTCTCCGAGAGGCCGGTGCATCAGCACCGTGTCGCGCCAGGCACCATGCTTGTAGCCGAGCGCCGGAATCACGCCGATATGGCTGAATCCGAGGGCGCGGTGCAGCGCGATCGAACCGGTGGAGGCCGTATCGCCGATCACGGCGATCATGCGCCGGAAGCCGCGCGCCTCACAGGTCTCGATCAGGGCCGAGAGCAGCGCACGGCCCACGCCCTGCCCCTGGAAATCCGGATCGACATAGACCGAATCCTCCACCGTGAAACGATAGGCGGGGCGCGGTCGATAGGCCGAGGCATAGGCGTAACCGGCTATGCGCCCTTCATGCCCGGCGACGAGATAGGGATAGCCGCCTTCGATCAAAGCTGCCCGCCGGCGCGCCATCTCCGCCTCGTCGGGCGGTTCGAGTTCGAAGGAGGCGGTGCCATGACGCACGGCATGGGCGTAGATCGTCGTGATGGCGGCAATGTCGCCGGCTTCGCCCTCACGAATGTGCAGTGTCATCGCCCCCTCCCCAATCCGGATCCGCCAGCACCTCCCGCGTATGCTCACCCAGGCGCGGTGAGGGCGTCTGCGCGGTCATGCGGGTGCCGTCGATCACCATCGGCGAGGCGACGCCGGGGATCAAGCCGCCCTGCGCGGCGGGCGCCGGAAGCGCGACCTGCATGCCGCGCGCGAGGATATGGGGATCGGAAAACACGTCTTCGACCGTGTTGATCGGCCCTGCCGGTACGCCGACGCGCTCCAGCGCGGCCAGCAGATCGGCCCGGGTGAAGCGGCTGGTCGCCTCCGTGATGATGGCGGCGAGATCGTCGCGATGGCTCACGCGGGAGGTGTTGTCGGCAAAGCGCGGATCGGAGGCGGCCTGCGCCTCGCCGATCACCTCCATCAGGCGCTGGAACTGGCCGTCATTGCCGGTGGCGATGATCACGTGCCCGTCGCTCACCGGGAAGACCTGATAAGGCACGATATTGGGATGCGCATTGCCCATCCGCGTGGGCGAGCGCCCCGAGACGAGGAAGTTCATCGCCTGGTTGGCGAGCACACCGGTGAGGCTGTCGAGGAGCGCCATGTCGATATGGGCGCCTTCGCCGGTCGCATCGCGCTGGCGCAGGGCAGCCTGGATGGCGATGACGCCATAGAGCCCGGTGAAGATATCGGCGAAGGCGACGCCGATCTTCTGGGGCTCGCCTTCCGGATCGCCGGTGAGATCCATGATCGCGCCCATGCCCTGGATCAGGAAATCGTAGCCGGCGCGCGACGCGTAGGGGCCGCTCTGGCCGAAACCGGTAACGGAGCAGTAGATCAGGCGCGGATTGACCGCCTTCAGGCTCTCGTAATCGAGGCCGTATTTCTTCAGGCCCCCGACCTTGAAATTCTCGATCAGGATATCGGCATTGGCCGCGAGCCGCCGGATCGTCTCGCGGCCCTCCGGCGTATCGAAGCCGACGGTGATCGAGCGCTTGCCGCGATTGCAGGAATGGTAATAGGCGGCCGAGAGATGCGTGTCGTCGGAGCCCGGCACGAAGGGCGGTCCCCAGCTGCGCGTGTCGTCGCCGGTGCCCGGGCGTTCGACCTTGACCACATCCGCGCCGAGATCGGCCAGCGTCTGTCCGATCCAGGGGCCGGCGAGGATGCGCGCGAGCTCCAGCACCCGGATGCCCTTCAGGGGCTTGTCGTCCGTACCGGCTCCGATGGTTGCATCATCGTTCATGGCTCACATCCCGCAGATCGCGCCGGCGGCGCATTGCTCCCGATTGTGCATCGCCTCTAGCATTTCCGCTGCCGGCGGGATACGCACCCGCGCGCCAGATCGATTGCGCGGTTTGGCCCATCCGCGTGCCCGCGCATCCGGAAGCATGCACGAAAACGGCTTCGCCTGTCCCGGCAAAGCCGGTAAGGTCCGCGACGATCCCGCTTCAGCCCATGTGAAAATCCGCCGCATGACCATACCCACGCCGACGCAGACCGCCAGCATCGAACCGGGCCAGATCGGCGCCTTCGCCGCGCTCGTCGCCGGGGCCGTGGCGATGGGGGTCTCGCCGGTCTTCGTGCGCTTCGCCGCCGCCGATATCGGCCCCTTCGCGAGCGCCTTCTGGCGCGTGTTTCTGGCTTTGCCGGTGCTCTATGCCTGGATGCGCATCGACGAGGCGCGCCATCCCGGCCTTGCCGGGCGCGCTTCCTGGAGCAGGGCGACGGTGTTCGCCGGGCTCGCCTTCGTGGGTGACCTGATCTTCTGGCATCTGGCCATTCTGAATACCACGGTGGCGAATGCGACCTTCTTCGCGACCACCGCGCCGCTCTTCGTCATCCTGATTTCCTGGGCGGTTCTGCGCGTCACCATCGCGCGATCGACGCTGGCGGGGCTCGCCCTGTGCATGCTCGGCGGTGCGGCGCTGATCGGCCAGAGCATGCAGATCGCGCCCGAGCGCCTCGCGGGAGACGTCTATGGCGTGATCACGGCCTTCTTCTTCGCGCTGTACTTTCTGGGTGTCGAGAAGGCGCGGCGCTCCGGGGGCAGTGCCGGGCGGGTGACTTTCGAGCTCAGCCTGGTGACGGCGGCGGGCCTGTTCGTCGCCGCCATCATCGCCGAGCGCCAGATCCTGCCGACGACGCCGGAAGCGATCGCGGCGCTCTTCGCGCTCGCCTTCATCAGCCATGCGGGCGGGCAGGGACTGCTCTCGGTGGCTTTGGGACGCCTGCCGGCGGTGTTTTCCTCGCTGGTGATCTTCATCGAGGCGGTCGCGGCGGCCCTGTTCGGCTGGCTGATCCTCTCCGAGGCGCTGACGCTGATCCAGGCCATGGGCGGCGCGCTGATCCTCGCCGGGATCTTCGTCGCCCGCCCGCGCCGCAACCGCCCGCCATTGCCTGCGCGCGACACGTCGTAAAGAATGATGCCCCCGCACGGGGCGCGAGAACCATCCGGAGGCCGCATGATGCCGACATCCCCCCGTGAGAACCTGCGCCGCATCTTCGACGCCGCCGTCGCAGCCGCCCATCCGCAGAGTTGCCTTCCGGCGCATCTGCCGACCGCGCCGCCGCGCGGGCGCATCATCGTGCTCGCCGCCGGCAAGGCGGCAGCCAGCATGAGCGAGGTGGCGCTGGCGCATTATCGCGACCAGGGCATCGATGATGCCCGCATCACCGGGCTCGCCGTCGCACGCCACGGCTATGGCGGGCAGGCCGGGCCGATCAGGATCGTCGAGGCCGGGCATCCGGTTCCGGACGAGGCCGGCATCGCGGCGACGCGGGAGGCGCTCGCGCTTGCCGGATCGGCAGGGCCGGAGGATCTCGTGCTGGTGCTCCTCTCCGGCGGGGGCTCGGCCAACTGGATCGCACCGGCTGACGGCATCGATCTCGCGGAAAAACAGGCGATCACCCGCGCGCTCCTGCGCTCCGGCGCACCCATCGACGCGATCAACACGGTGCGCAAGCGTCTGTCGCAGATCAAGGGCGGGCGGCTCGCCCGGGCAGCGGCGCCGGCGCGGATGGGGACGCTGGCGATTTCCGACGTGCCCCGCGACGATCCCGCCGTGATCGCCTCCGGGCCGAGCGTGCCCGATCCGACGACGCATGAGCAGGCCCGCGCCATCATCGCCCGCTATGGCGTGGCGCTTTCCGAGGCCGCCGAGGCTTTGATGCGCGATGATGCGCCCGAGACCCCCAAACCCGGCGATCCGGTCTTCGACAATACCGCTTTCAGCATCATCGCCCGCCCGCAGGAGGCGATGGATGCCGCCTGCGCACAGGCGCGGAGCCTGGGCTATGAGCCGGTTCTGCTCGGTGCCGATCTCGAAGGCGAGGCCAGCGCCATCGCCGCTGCGCATGCGGGCGAAGTGCGCGACATCCGCCGGGCGGGGCGGCGCGCGGCGCTGATCTCGGGGGGCGAACTCACGGTGACGATCCGGGGGGAGGGGCGCGGCGGTCCGAATCAGGAATATGCGCTGGCACTCGCCATCGCCCTCGACGGGCTGCCGCGCGTGGCCGCGCTCGCCGGCGATACCGACGGCACCGATGGCGGCACCGGTGCGGCGGATGATCCCGCCGGCGCCATCATCGACGACACCACATTGTCACGCGCCCATGCAAAAGGGGTCGACGCGCAAACGTATTTGTTGGACAACGATTCGACGGGTTTCTTCGCGATTCTCGACGATCTGTTGATACCGGGGCCGACACGAACCAATGTCAACGACTGCCGCATCATCCTCATTGATTGATCCATCCCAGAACCGCTGCATGCGGGCGGGCGGATACCGTACGCGCATGCCGGTCTTGCACATGCCTGTCTTGCACATGCCTGTCCTGCGCCTGCTCGTCATGCTGTCCCTGGCCGCAGGCACCCTGCCTTTCCTGGCCACGCCGGCTCACGCCGATCTGCGCCTGTGCAACATGACAGGCAGCCGCGTCGGCGTCGCCATCGGCTATCGCGACCAGCAGGGCTGGGTCACGGAAGGATGGTGGAACCTCGATGCGCGCGAATGCGAGACCATCTTCGCCGGCGCTCTGACGGCACGCTATTACTACGTCTATGCCGTCGATTACGATCGTGGCGGCGAATGGGGCGGGCGCTCGTATATGTGTACCCGCGAGCGCGAATTCACCATTCGCGGCATCCAGGATTGCCTGGTGCGCGGCTATGACCGCAATGGCTTCTTCGAAGTCGATACCGGCCAGCAGCGCAGCTGGACGATCCAACTCACAGATCCTGACAGGCAGGGAGCGCCTTCGCCATGAAACGTTTGAGACGCACCAAGATCGTGGCGACCCTGGGCCCGGCTTCGAACACGCCGGAGATGGTGGAGAGCCTGCATCGGCTGGGTGCGGACGTGTTTCGCATCAACATGAGCCATCTCGATCGCGGGCAACTCGCGGCGCAGGTCAAGATGATCCGCGAGGTGGAGGCGCGGGTGCATCGCTCGATCACGGTGCTGGTCGATCTGCAGGGCCCGAAGCTGCGGCTGGGCCGTTTTGTGGATGGTTCGGCGGAGCTCGCACAGGGCGCGCATTTCACCCTCGACGACAATGACAGCCCGGGCGACGCGTCACGCGTATACCTGCCCCATCCCGAGATCCTCTCGGCGCTGGAGCCCGGCCATACGATCCTGATCGATGACGGCAAGCTGCGGCTCGAAGTCGAGGAGGTCACGCCCGGCCATCGCGCGAAGGCGGTGGTGCGCGTCGGCGGGAAGGTCTCCGACCGCAAGGGCGTCTCGCTGCCCGACACGACTTTGCCGCTCGCGGCGATGACCGACAAGGACCGCGCCGATCTGGAAGCCGCGATCGAGATCGGGGTGGACTGGATCGCGCTCTCCTTCGTGCAGCGCCCGGAGGATATCGCCGAGGTCAAGAAGGTGGCACGCGGGCGCGCGCAGGTTCTGGCCAAGCTGGAAAAGCCGCAGGCCCTGGCGCGGCTCGACGAGATCATGGATGTCTCCGACGCCATCATGGTGGCGCGCGGCGATCTCGGCGTGGAGATGCCGCTGGAGAAGGTGCCGGGCCTGCAAAAGCGCATCACCCGCAATGCGCGGCGCGCCGGCAAGCCGGTGATCGTGGCGACGCAGATGCTCGAATCGATGATCACCGCGCCGGTGCCCACCCGCGCCGAGGTCTCCGACGTCGCCACCGCCGTCTATGAGGGCGCGGATGCGGTGATGCTCTCGGCGGAAAGCGCGGCGGGGCAATATCCGCAGGAATCCGTCGCGCAGATGAACCGCATCGCGGAGGAAGTCGAGCGCGACAATCTCTACTGGACCATCATCAAGGCGCAGCAGGCCGAGCCGGAGGCGACGGGGTCGGACGCGATCGCGGCAGCGGCCAACGGCATCGCGGCGACGCTGGGCATCTCCACCATCGCGGCCTGGACGTTTTCCGGCGCGACGGCGCTCAGGCTCGCCCGCGAGCGCCCGGATTCGACCATTCTGGCGCTCACGCCGAAGCGCGAGGCGGCGCGTCGGATCAACCTGGCCTGGGGTATCCATGCGGTGGTCACCCGCGATGCCAGCGATGTCGACGACATGACCTTCCGCGCCTGCAAATTCGCCGTACGCTCCGGCCTCGCCAAGGTCGGCGAGCGCATCATCGTCATCGCCGGCGTCCCCTTCGGCACCCCCGGCGCCACCAACATGATCCGCATCGCCTTCATCACCGAAGAGCATGCGGCGGCGGCGTGAGTGCAGGCAAGTGGTGATCCGCGACGGGGCGCAGCCTTGGCGCTGACATGGTGCCACCTTGGCACCACCTTGGTGCCGAAATGGCACCGCGAAAAAAGCGGCGGATCACTCCGCCGCTTTCTTATTGAGCAAGGTGCCGCAGCTTACTCCACCGCAGCTTACTCGGCCGCCGCCTTGACGTAGCTGGCCGGATCGTAATTCAGCACCGGAGCGAGCCAGCGCTCGATCTCCTCGATATCCATGCCCTTGCGCATGGCGTAATCCTCGACCTGGTCGCGCTCGACCTTGGCGACGCCGAAATAATACGATTCCGGGTGGCCGATATAGAAGCCCGAGACAGAGGAGCCGGGCCACATGGCCTTGCTCTCGGTAAGCTCCACGCCGATGCTCTTGTGCGCGTCGAGCAGATCGAACAGCGTGTCCTTCTCCGTATGATCAGGTTGGGCCGGATAACCCGGAGCCGGGCGGATGCCGGCATAGCCTTCGGTGATCAGCTCCTCGTTGGAGAGCGTCTCGTCCGGCGCATAGCCCCAGAACTCCTTGCGTACGCGCTGGTGCATGTGTTCGGCGAAGGCCTCGGCAATGCGGTCGGCCAGCGCCTTGACGAGGATCGAACCGTAATCGTCGTTGGCCCGCTCGAAGCGCTCGGCGATCGCCACTTCCTCGATGCCGGCCGTGACGACGAAGCCGCCGACGAAGTCCGCGACGCCGCTATCCTCCGGCGCGACGAAGTCCGACATGCAGACATTGGGACGATCACCGCGCTTGGTGAGCTGCTGGCGCAGCCCGTGCAGGGTGGCAAGCGTCTTCTTGCGGTTTTCGTCGTCATAGAGGCGGATATCGTCGCCGACACTGTTGGCCGGCCAGAAGCCGATCACGGCCTTGGGCTTGAACCAGCGTTCCTCGACGATTTTCTTGAGCATCTCCTGCGCATCGTCGAAGAGCTGGCGCGCTACTTCGCCCTGCTTCTCGTCCTGGAGAATATCCGGGTAGCGTCCCTTCATTTCCCAGGTCTGGAAGAACGGCGTCCAGTCGATATAGGGGACGAGATCGCCGACATCGTAATTGTCGAACACGCGCGGGCCGAAGAAGCTCGGCTTGGCCGTCTCATAGCCGCTCCAGTCGATCTTGACCGCGTTGGCGCGGGCCTTGGCCAGCGGCAGGCGCTGCTTGTCCATCTCGGCGCGGGCATGCGCATCGGCGACCTTGGCGTATTCCGTCTGGATACCCTCGATATAGGGCTTGCACTGGTCTTCCGAGAGCAGGTTGGAAACGACACCCACCGCGCGGCTGGCATCGGTGACGTAGATCGCCTGGCCGCGATTGTAGGACGGGTGGATCTTCACCGCCGTATGCACGCGGCTCGTGGTGGCGCCGCCGATCAGGAGCGGAATGTCGAAGCCCTCGCGTTCCATCTCGGAGGCGACATTCACCATCTCGTCGAGAGAAGGCGTGATCAGGCCGGACAGGCCGATCACGTCGACATTGTGCTTCTTGGCCTCGTCGAGGATCTTGGCGGTGGGCACCATCACGCCGAGATCGATGACCTCGTAATTGTTGCAGGCGAGCACGACGCCGACGATGTTCTTCCCGATATCGTGGACGTCGCCCTTCACCGTGGCCATCAGCACCTTGCCGGCAGCCGATTGCTGGTCGAGCCCGGCTTCTTCCTTCTCTTTTTCCATATAGGGCATGAGATGGGCCACGGCCTGCTTCATCACGCGGGCGGATTTCACCACCTGCGGCAGGAACATCTTGCCGGCGCCGAACAG
>PXAW01000243.1 GCA_003567055.1 Hyphomicrobiales bacterium | reverse complement strand
CGCGCAAAGCCATCGTCATATTGCCCGATACCCGCCTGAGGCAGGTCTGCGAGCCCGTCATCGCCATCACGGACGAGATCCGTGATCTGGCGCGCGACATGCTCGATTCGATGTATGCCGCGCGCGGTATCGGTCTCGCGGCGATCCAGATCGGCGTGATGAAACGCGTCGTGGTCTGCGATCTCGGCAAGGAGATCCCGGGCAAGTTCGACGAGGAGGGCGAGCCTGAGACGGAGCCCGATCCGCAGGTCTTCGTCAATCCGGAGATCATCTGGCGCTCGGAGGATGTGAGCACCTACGAGGAAGGCTGCCTCTCGATCCCCGACTATACCGAAGAGGTCGAGCGCCCCGCGCGCATCCGCTTCCGCTATCTCACGCTCGATGGCGAGCCGCGCGAGGAGGAGGCCGAGGGCCTGCGCGCGATCTGCATGCAGCACGAGATCGACCATCTCGACGGCAAGCTCTTCATCGATTACCTCTCCAAGCTGAAACGCGACCGGGTGATCAGGAAATTCACCAAGGCGGCGAAGCGCGAAGCGACGGCGTAGGGACGCGGTCGCGTAAATTCGCGCGCAATCATACCAAAGTGAGGTCCGCGCCATGAGCCTGCGCATCGTCTTCATGGGCACGCCGGAATTCGCGGTGCCCACGCTCTCCGAGATCATCGGCCAGGGCCACGAGGTCGTGGCCTGCTATACCCGCGCGCCGGCGCCCGGTGGCCGGGGCATGGCGACGCGGCAATCGCCCGTCCATGCCATGGCGGAGGGATTCGGCATCCCCGTCTTCACGCCCAAGAGCCTGCGCGATCCGGAGGTGCAGGAGACGCTGGCCTCGCATGAGGCGGATGCTTTCGTCGTGGTCGCCTACGGCATGATCCTGCCGCAGGCGGTGCTCGACATCCCCCCGCTCGGCTGTCTCAACCTGCATGCCTCCGATCTGCCGCGTTGGCGCGGTGCGGCGCCGATCCAGCGCGCGGTGATGGCGGGCGATGCCGAGACGGGCGTCGCGGTGATGAAGATGGAGGCCGGGCTCGATACCGGCCCCGTCGGCATGGTCGAGCATGTCCCGATCGAGCCCGACATGACCGCCGGCGAACTGCATGACCGGCTGATGGTCCTCGGCGCCGATCTGATGGTGCGCGCACTCGCGGCGCTGTCGCGCGATGCCCTCGATTTCAAGCCGCAGCCGGAAGAGGGCGTCAGCTACGCGGCCAAGATCACCAATGGCGATGCCGAGATCACCTGGACGATGCCGGCCCGGCGCATCCATGATCAGGTGCGCGGCCTCTCACCCTTTCCCGGCGCCTTCTTCATGGTCGATTGCGCCAAGGGCCAGGGGAGGGCGCCCGAGCGGGTGAAGGTGCTGCGCACGCGGATCGAGAGCGAGACCGGGTCGCAGGCCGCGCCGGGGACACTCCTCGACGACGAGGGGCTCGTCGCCTGCGCCGAGGGAACCGTGCGGCTGTTGACGGTGCAGCGCTCGGGCAAATCGGCGATGCCGGCTGCCGAGATGCTGCGCGGGGCGCGGCTGGAGCCGGGCACCCTGCTCGTCCAGGTCTGAGCCGGGCAAGGGCCGTGGAACACCCCACCCATCGCTACATGCTCGTCGTCGAATATGACGGCGCCCCCTTCACCGGCTGGCAGCGGCAGGAGAACGGGCTCGCGGTGCAGCAGCTGGTCGAGGAGGCGATCGCGGTCTTCGCCGGGCGCGACGTGCGCCTGCATTGCGCCGGCCGCACGGATTCGGGCGTCCACGCGCTGCATCAGGTGGTGCATGTCGATCTCGACAGGCCGATGCGCATCGACAAGATACGCGATGCGACCAATGCCCAGATGCGCGATCATCCGGTGGTGGTGCGCGAGGTGCGCGAAGTCACCCCTGCCTTCCATGCCCGGCTGAGCGCCGTGCGCCGGCATTATCTCTACCGCATCCTCAACCGCCCGGCGCCGGCTTCCGTTGATCGCGGACGCGTCTGGCACGTGCGCCAGCGCATCGATGCCGAGGTGATGCACGAGGCCGCGCAAGGCCTCGTCGGGCATTACGATTTCACCACCTTCCGCGCCACGCAATGTCAGGGCCGCACCCCGTGGAAGACGCTGGAGCGGCTCGACGTCACCCGTGAGGGCGACGAGATCCACATCCGCGCCGCCTCGCGCTCCTTCCTGCATCATCAGGTGCGCTCGATGGTGGGCACGCTCGCCCAGGCGGGGATCGGACGCTGGCGCGTGCAGGATGTCGCCGATGCCCTGCATGCCTGCGACCGGCGCGCCTGCGGCCCGGTCGCGCCCGCGCACGGGCTCTATTTCACCGGCGTCGATTATCCGCCCGAGGCGTTGATCTCGCCGGGCGAGACGACGAATCCGTAGCCCCACCAGGCCGCCGCCGTCAGGGCGAGGATGATGACCAGCACGATGAGCAGCGCCGTGGTGGCGCCGCGCCTCGGTGCCGCGCCGTTGTCATTGGCCGGAGGCGGCGGTCGGAACTGCTCCATCACCGCAGCCGGGATCAGCCGCCAGATCGCCACGATGGCGATGGCGACGACGATGATGTCGTCGATCAGGCCGTAGATCGGCACATAATCGGGAATCAGATCGAAGGGGAAGATCACATAAAGCACGGCGAAGACGGCGATCAGCCGCGCCATGACGGGTGTGCGTGGATCGGCGAGCATACGCAGGAACAGGCGCGTATCGCGCATCAGGCTCTTGGCCGCCTCGCGTATTCTCACCATCGCACTCCGCTTGCCTAACCGTCAGACTGCCGGGAAACTAGGGGGTGAGCGCTGCCCTGTCAGCCCCGGATATGCGCCGGCCCCGTGGTTTCTGCCGCTTCCCGATGCGAACGCCTGCGCGGGCGTGACGTTCCGGCATGCACATCACACGGCCGGGAACAGCCCGAGGCGCGCCTCGCTCGTCTGCGTGAGGAGTTCGGCGATGACGTCGAGCGCTGCCGCGAGTTGTTCGGGCTCGGCATTGCCGAGGCAGATCCGCAAGCCCGCATCCGGCGCGCGCGGATCGGCCATGAAGGCTTCCGGCGGCGCGAGATGGATATCGCGGCGCGCGCCCGCGAGCACGATGTCGCGCGCCCGCGCGGTCGGCAGCGGCAGCCAGACATGCAATCCGTCCACCGGCTGCGGCGCGAGCCACGGGCCGAGGCGCTCGCGCGCCATCCGGCAGCGCGTCTGCGCCTGGGCGCGGATCGATTGCGCCACGGATCTGTCGAGCCCCTCGCCGAGCCCCTGCTCCATGATCAGCCCGCTCAGCGGATCGGCCATGGAACGGGTGGCCTGGAGCCAGTGATTGCAGGCCTCAGTCGTGTCCTCGGGAGCGAAGAGGTAGCCGGTGCGCAATCCGGGCGCGAGGCTCTTCGAAAGGCTGCCGACATGGAAGCATCGCTCCGGGGAAAGCTGCGCCAGTGCCGGGAGCGCCGGGGCGAAGACCGCATAGACATCGTCCTCGATCAGGGTCAGATCCGCCGCGCGCGCAATATCCGCGATTTCGCGTCGGCGCGCCGCCTGCATCAGGGCGCCTGTGGGATTCTGCATGGACGGCATCAGATAGACGACGCGCGGCGGATCGGGCCGCGCCAGGGCCGCGCGCAGCGAATCGGGCGTGACGCCTTCGTCATCCATGGCCAGCGGGACGAGTTCGCGCCCGAGCATGCGTGCGGCCCGCAGCGCGCCGGGATAGGTCACTTCCTCGATGGCGAGGGGGCCGGGCGGCGCGGCGGCGATGGCAATAAAGATCGCGTGCTGGGCACCGGAAGTGACGAAGAGCCGGTCCGGATCGAAGGCGAGGCCGCGTTCATCGGCGAGCCTGCGCGCGAGCAGGGTGCGGTGCGAAGGGCGTCCCGCCGGCGCCTCATAGGCGTTGAACTGGCGGGCATCGACCTTCTCTGCAACGCGCCCGAGCAACGCCTTCAGCATCGGCGCGGTCAGAACCGGCGGCGGCAGGTTGACGCTGAGATCGATGCGCGCGTTCTCGCGCGCCCCCTCGCGCGCCCCCTCGCTCGCGCGCGTCTCGTTGACGAACATGCCGCGCCCCTTCTGCCCGTTGGCGAGGCCGCGCCGCTGCAGCGTCTCATAGGCGCGGGTGACGGTGCCGAGGCTGATCGAGAGGCGATGGGCGAGATCGCGATGCGCCGGCAGGCGCGCGCCGGAGGGAATGATGCCGGCGAGGATATCCTCGGCTAGCGCCGCCGTCAGGCGCTCATGCGCAAGGCCGGGCGGGGGCGCGAGGCGGGGCGTCCAGGGGGAGGTGAGTTTCATGGCTGTGACTCTGTGAGTGTCATAGGACATTCACGCGTGACAAAAGGTCTGTGAAGCGCCCAGTATCATTCGAAAAGTGTAACAGAGCAAGAATATTCTTGCGAATTGTCATGTGATTGCGCATGACAATATGCCAATGTAACAAAAGTGTCCTATTGCGCCATGCCGCTCGAACTCATCGCCGCCTATGCGGTCTTCGCCTTTGTCGGTGCCGCCACGCCGGGGCCGAACAATTTTCTGCTGCTCGCATCCGGGATACGGGCCGGTTTTCGCCGGACGCTGCCCTTCGTCTTCGGCATCAGCCTCGGCTTCGCGACGCTGCTCGGGCTGATCGGCGCCGGGCTCGGCACGCTCTTCGTGCATTTTCCACAGGCGCAGATCGCGCTCAAGCTGCTGGGTACCGGCTATTTTCTGTGGCTCGCCTGGAAGATCGCCGGGGCGAGCGTCGCCCGCTCCGATGATACCCGCCCTCTGATGGGTTTCTGGACCGGGGCGGCCTTTCAATACGTCAACCCGAAGGCCTGGCTGATCTGCATCACCGCCGTCTCGCTCTACCTGCCGGCGGGCGCGGGCTACGGCGCGCTCGCGGTGCTGGTCCTGCTCGCGATTGCCGTGGGCATGCCGGCCAATCTCGCCTGGGCGGGGGCGGGACAGGGGATGCGCCGCTTCATCGCCTCGCCGGTTTATCTGCGGCGTTTCAATCTGGCGATGGCGGCGCTGCTCGTCCTGTCGATCATCCCGGTCTGGCTCGCCTGAGTTCAGCGAAACAGATCCGCATAGGTCTCGCGCAGGACGTTTTTCTGCACCTTGCCCATGGTGTTGCGCGGCAATTCCGTCAGGATCGCCACATGTTTGGGCTGCTTGAAGCGCGCGAGCTTGTCGGCGAGGGCGCCGGTGATCGCGGCCTCGTCCAGCCCGGCACCCTCATGCAGCACCACCGCCGCCGTCACGGCCTCGCCGAAATCGGGATGGGCGACGCCGAAGACCGCGCTCTCGACCACGCCGTCGAGCGCGTCGATCTCGGTCTCGATCTCCTTGGGATAGACGTTGTAGCCGCCGGTGATGATCAGATCCTTGCCGCGCCCCACGATATGGACGTAGCCGGCTTCGTCGATCTTGCCGAGATCGCCGGTGATGAAGAACCCGTCCGCGCGCAACTCCTCCGCCGTCTTCTCGGGATTGCGCCAGTAGCCCTTGAACACGTTGGGACCGCGCACCTCGATGATCCCGATCTCCTCGACCGCGCAGGGCGCGCCGGTTTCGGGTTCGAGAATGCGCAGTTCCACACCGGGAAGCGGGAAGCCGACCGTGCCGGGAATGCGGTCCCCGTCATAGGGGTTCGAGGTGTTCATGTTGGTCTCGGTCATGCCGTAGCGCTCGAGAATGGCGTGACCGGTGCGGGCGGCGAATTCGCGATGCGTCTCGGCGAGAAGCGGCGCGGAGCCGGAGACGAACAACCGCATATGCGCGGTCGCCTCGCGGGTCAGGCCCGGATGCTGGAGGAGGCGCGTATAGAAGGTCGGCACGCCCATCATCGTGGTGGCGCGCGGCATATGGGCGAGGATCGCATCGGCGTCGAATTTCTCCATGAAGATCATGGAGCCGCCGGCCAGAAGCAGCGTGTTCGTGGCCACGAACAGGCCGTGGGTGTGGAAGGTGGGGAGCGCGTGCAGCAGCACGTCGTCGCCGGTGAAGCGCCAGTAATCGACCAGTGTCTGCGCATTCGAAACCAGATTCGCGTGGCTGAGCATGGCGCCCTTGGAGCGCCCGGTCGTGCCGGAAGTGTAGAGGATCGCGGCGAGATCGTCGGGGCCGAGATCGGCATCGCTGAAATCCGCATCGGCGCGCGCGGCGCGGTCACTCAGCGAGCCCGTGCCGCCGGCATCGAGCGTCTCGATCGCCTTGACGCCGTGGCGCGTCGCGACGGGGGCGAGCGCCTCGCGCGCCGCGCTGTCGCAGACGAGCAGCGACGGTTCGGCATCGCTGATGAAATAATCGAGCTCCGCCACGGTATAGGCGGTGTTGAGCGGCAGGAAGATCGCGCCGATGCGCGCGCAGGCCAGAAGCAGGATCACCACTTCCGGGCTCTTTTGCGCCTGCACCGCCACGCGGTCACCCTTGGTGACGCCGAGATCGCGCAGGGTGCTCGCGAAACGCCCCGTGGCGGAGAACAGGTCGCCATAGGACATGCGCCGCCCTTCCGGCGTCTCCAGGAACGGGCGCGCGGGGTCTCGATTGCAGGCGCGGATGGCGGCGAAGAGCGGCAGGCCGGTGACGTCTTTCATCGGGGATCCTCCACGATCCGGGCTTTGTCTCGTTGGCTGCTCTTCTGGCAGGTTTCAGCCCGACACGGCAAGGTCGCGCAAGGCCTTTTGCGGTTTGGCCAGACGCCGCACCTCGTTCGACATGGCGATCTCGCCGCGCTCGGCATAGGCCTCGTGATGGCGCTCGATGCTGTCGAGATCATACAGGTAATTCACCATCAAACCCGCCGCCTGCGCCGCGCCCCGGGCCGAGAGATCAGCGCGGGCATGGACATGTTCGAGCCGCGCGCCGTTGCCGAGATGGAAGCGCGCGACGGGGTCGAGCGGACGCGCCACGCCGCGTTCGCCGCGCACCGTCGTGGCGCGCACCAGATAAGTCGCGCAGAGCCGCCGCAGGGTCTCGTGCAGCTTGTCCGCATCCGCTCCGTCGCGCGCGAGCAGGGCGGCGCGGTCGGCGCCTTCCGCGAGGATCGGCGCCAGCGCCTCGCGCTCGGCCGGTTCGAGCGCACCGCTCTCGTCGTCGCGCGCCTGCTTCTCCAGCCAGGTAGCGAAACCGGGAACCGGGGAGAGCGTCACGAAGCGGCGCAGCTGCGGCAGGTCGCGGCGCAATTCCTCCACCACCTGCTTGATCAGGAAATTGCCGAAGGAGACGCCGGCGAGGCCCTTCTGGCAGTTCGAGATCGAATAGAACACGGCGGTATCGGCATCTTCCGGCGCCAGCTCCTCGCGCTTGCCGTCCAGGATACGGTCGATCGATTGCGGAATGGCATCGGTCAGCGCGATCTCGACAAAGATCAGGGGCTCGTCGGCGAGCGCGGGATGGAAGAAGGCGTAGAGCAGCCGGTCGGAGGGGGCGAGGCGCAGCTTCAGATCCTCGAAATTCTCGATCCGGTGCACCGCCTCGTACTGGATGATCTTTTCGAGCACATGGGCAGGGCTCGCCCAGTCGATCCGGCGCAGCGTCAGGAAACCCCGGTTGAACCATGAGGCGAAGAGATGCTCGAAATCCGCATCGAGATCGGCCAGCGCCGGTTCCGCGCGACGCAGCGGCAGAACATCCTCGCGCATGCGCAACAGGGCGAGCGTGCCGCCCGGCGCGCGGTTGAGCCGGCGCAGCAGGTCCTGCCGGCGCGGTTCCGCTGCCCGGTGCAGGGCCATCGCCGTGGTCGCGCAGGGATTGGCCTGATAGGCCGTGATGGCGGCATCGATACGCGCCTGTTCCGGGCCGAAATCGACGGCGAGGCAGCGCAGGAAGCCCTCGCGTTCCGCCCGTGGCGCCGCCGCATAACAGGCGAGCAGCTCCGCCGCGCGCGCCACGCTGGACGCCTCGCCCCGGTTCGAGAGCAGAGCCTCGGCGAGCGCCTGCAAGGCCTTCGCCGTGCGTGCCTCGCCGCGCCGCGCACTCATCAGCGCCCGCCCGCGATCGGTGATCTGCTGCATCATTTCGGTAAAGAACGACATCGACGCTATCCCTGCCTGCGAAACTTCAATGTGGGCGCTGATCGCGATCTGCGAAAGAGCCTTGTGCGCCGCGATAACGCCGGAGCGATCTGTGCGATCCCGCGAGCGCGCGCAGAAGTCGCATTATTGTGTACGGCGCCATTGCCGCGCTTGTCGCTCCCGGGCGGCGGGTCATACTCTGCGCGTGCATGCGAGAGCCTTTCGGCGATTCGCGAAACCGGATTCGAACCGGGCGAGAGAACGGGGAGTTTTGAGCCTTGCGAGATCCGCGCGTCTTCTCGATCGCGCCCGGCGCGCCCTTCCTCGACACGCTGGCGCGCGCACTGCTGGACGGGCGGCTGGTGCCGGGTTTCCCCGAGGGGGATCGCCCGGATGCGCTGGCGCGCGCGACCATCTATCTGCCGACGCAACGCGCCGCGCGGGCGCTCGCGACCCGGCTCTCGCAATTGCTCGAAGGGGATGCGGCTCTCCTGCCGCGCATCGTGCCGCTGGGCGAGGCCGATGATGCGGAGCTCGAACTCGCCGCAGGCCTTGTCGATCATGCCGATCCGCAGGCGCTGATCGCCCCGCCCATCGCCCCGCTGGAGCGCCGCCTGCTGCTCGCCGGGCTGATCCAGGCCTTCGCCCGCAGCCTCGCCCGGCAGACACGCAGCGATGCGACGCGCGATTTCCTGATCCCCACCTCCGCCGCCGATGCCGTGGCGCTGGCGGCTGATCTCGAAGCGCTGATGGATGATTTCACCTTCGAGGACGTCCCCGTCGCGCGGCTGTCCGATCTCGTCGATGGCGAGTATTCGCAATATTTCGATTTCACCCTGCGTTTCCTGCGTATCGCCACCGAGATGTGGCCCGCCATCCTGAAGGAGCGTCAGGCCAGCGATCCGGCCGAGCGGCGCTCGAAGCTGATCGATGCGCAGGCCGCCCTGTTTCGCCGCCAGACGCCGCCCGGCCCGGTCATCGCCGCCGGCTCCACCGGTTCGATCCCCTCCACGGCGCGCCTGCTCGGGGCGATCGCGCGGCTGGAGAACGGCGCGCTGGTCCTGCCGGGGATCGATCTCGCTCTCGATGACGAGAGCTTTGCGCAGATCGGCTGGATCGGCGGGGCGGAAGCCGGGGAGGGCGACGCGGGCGGCCCGCGCGATCCCGGTTCCGGCCATCCCCAGGCGATGATGGCGCGGCTCCTCGCGGAAGAGCTCGCCATTCCACGCGCGGCCATCGTCGAGCTCGCGCCCCATGATGCAGCCATGCCCGGCAATGCCCGGGCGCGCTTCTTTTCCGAGGCGATGCGTCCCGCCGAGACCACGGATCGCTGGTCGGCGCTGGAGACGCGCGCGCGCACCGATCTCGCACGCTCGGGAACGCAGCGCATCACCCTCGTCGAAGCCAATGACGAACGCGAGGAGGCCCTGTGCATCGCCATCGCCCTGCGCGAGGCGCTGGAGGAGCCGGAGAAGACGGCGGCGCTGATCACGCCGGATCGCGGGCTCGCGGCACGGGTCTGCGCCGAGCTCGGGCGCTGGGGTGTGCGCAGCGCCGATTCGGCGGGAACGCCGCTGGCGCAGAGCCCGGCGGGGCGGCTCGCGCGGCTGGCGGCCGATGCGGCTTTGGCCGGGTTCGATCCGCTCTCCTGCCTCGCGCTGATCGCCCATCCGCATCTGCGGCTCGGCCTCTCGCACGAGGCGATGCGCCGCGCCGCGAGCGCGCTGGAGATCGGTGTGCTGCGCGGCCCGCCCGCCGCGCCGGGTCTCGACGGGCTCGCCACCGCGCTTGCGCGCCGGCGGGACGCGGTGGCGGGCAAGGAGGGCTGGAAGGCGCCGCGCCCGGTCAAGCGCCTCACCGCGCAGGACTGGGATGCCGCCGCCGATCTGATCGCCCGGCTGCGCAATGCCTTCGCTGATTTTCCCGCCGATGCCGCACCGCGAGAAGCCTCGCTCACGGGCCTTGCCGGCGCGCATCGCCAGACCGTCGAGGCGCTGTTGCAACTGCCGGAGGAGGTGCCGGACGATGTGGCCTTCGAGGCGCAGGATGACGCGGATTCCGTCACCGACTGGCGGGCCGAGCCCTCCTATGACAGCCTCTTCGCCTTGTTTGACGAATGCGCGGCGCAGGATGGCGGCGATGATGCAGGCGCGTCTCTGAAGGGCGGTTTCGCCGATTACCCCGCCTTCTTCGCCAGCCTCGCCGCCCAGCGCGTGGTGCGGCCCGATCTGCGCGACGTGCATCGCCGGGTGAAGATCCTGGGGCCGCTGGAAGCGCGTCTGATCGCCATCGACCGGGTGGTGCTCGGGGGGCTCGACGAGGGTGTCTGGCCGCCCGCGCCGCAGACCGACGCCTTCCTCAACCGCCCGATGCGCAGCCTGATCGGCCTGCTGCCGCCGGAGCGGCGGATCGGCCAGAGCGCGCATGATTTCGTGCAGGCGGCCTGCGGCGAGGAGGTGATCATCACCCGCGCCAGAAAGCGCAACGGCGCGCCCACCGTGCCCTCGCGCTTCGTCCAGCGGATGAAGGCCTTCGCCGGGGAGGAACTGTTCGCGGAAATCGCCGAGCGCGGCGCGCGGCTGCGCTATCTCGCCCGCCACGCCGATACGGATGCGCCGGCAAAGCCCCTGGCGCGGCCCGATCCGCGCCCCGATCCCCGCAAGTTCCCGGATCAGCTCTCGGTCACGAAGATCGAGACGCTGCTACGCGATCCCTACGCGATCTTCGCGCAATATGTGCTCGGGCTCGACCCGCTCCCCGATCTCGCCGCCGCGCCCGGCCCGGCGGAACGCGGCACGCTGGTGCATGCGCTGGCGGAGAATTTCGTACGCGAATATGAAAAGGCGCTCCCGCCCGATCGCGAGACGGCGCGGGCCACGATGCAGGCGCTTCT
>PXAW01000289.1 GCA_003567055.1 Hyphomicrobiales bacterium | reverse complement strand
TACATCGACCCCGCCACGCTCGAAGCCTTCACCGAGGAAACGGGCATCCGCGTCGTCTACGACACCTACGACACCAACGAGATCGTCGAGACCCGCCTGCTCGCCGGGCGCTCGGGTTACGACATCGTCGTGCCGACGGGCCCCTATATCGAGCGCCTGATCCAGGCCGGTGCACTGGCCGCGCTCGACGAGGAGCAGCTTTCCAATCTCGACAATGTCTGGCCCGAGATTGCCGAGCGCACGGCGATCTACGATCCCGGCAACGCACATTCGGTGATCTACATGTGGGGCACGACCGGGATCGGCGTGAATGTCGACATGGTGCGCGAGCGCCTCGGCGAGGACGCGCCGCTCGATACCTGGTCGCTCGTCTTCGATCCCGAGATCGCCGCGCAGCTTTCCGATTGCGGCATCTATATCGTCGATGCCCCCGACGACATGTTCCCCTCCGCGCTCAACTATCTCGGCCTGCCTCATGATTCGCGCGACCCCGGCGAGATCGAGCAGGCTGCGGAACTGCTCTCGCAGATGAGCGCGAATGTGCGCCGCTTCCACGCCTCGGAGTATATAAACGCCATCGCCAATGGCGATATCTGCGTAGCGGTGGGCTATTCCGGCGACATCCTGCAGGCGCGCGACCGGGCCGAGGAAGCCGGTTCCGGGATCGACATCGCCTATTTCGTGCCCCGTGAAGGCGCGGTGATGTGGTTCGATTCCTTCGCCATCCCGGCCGATGCCCCCAATCCGGAAAACGCCCACGCCTTCATCGATTTCATGCTGCGTCCCGATATCGCGGCGGCGAACGTCAACTATGTCGCCTATGCCTCCGGCGTGCTCCCGGCCAAACCGATGATCGATGAGGCGATCCTGAACGATCCGGGCATCTATCCCGATGACGAGACCATGGACCGCCTGCTCATCACCACCGCCTATGACGAGCGCACGCAGCGCCTGATCAACCGCGCCTGGACGCGTATCCAGACGGGTCGCTGATGCGCGCGGCCCGACCGACGCGACCGCCGGGCGGCCCGACAGCCTCCGGTGGTCGCCGTCGCGCGCCGCAATCCCAATCCCGTCTGGCGATTTGATCCTTGACGCGCCCTCGGGAAGTTGCGCAAGGATGATGCCGGGATACCGCATTGCGAAAAGGATTATTGCGGCCATGCTGAAGACCCGCCTCATCCCCTGCCTCGACGTCAAGGACGGACGCGTGGTCAAGGGCGTGCAATTCGTGGATCTGCGCGATGCCGGCGATCCGGTTGAATGCGCCATGGCTTATGATGCCGCCGGGGCGGATGAATTGTGCTTCCTCGACATCACCGCGAGTCACGAGGATCGCGGCATCCTGCTCGACGTGGTGAGCCGCACGGCGGAAGCCTGCTTCATGCCGCTCACCGTGGGCGGCGGCGTGCGCACCATCGAGGATATCCGCGCGCTGCTGCTGGCGGGGGCCGACAAGGTCTCGATCATGACCGCGGCGGTGAAGGATCGCGATTTCGTGCGCCGCGCTGCCGAGAAATTCGGCGTGCAATGCATCGTCGTCGCCATCGACGCCAAGCGCATCTCCGCGCCCGGCGAGCCGCCACGCTGGGAAATCTTCACCCATGGCGGGCGCAACCCCACCGGGATCGATGCCATCGCCTATGCCCGCGAGGTCGCCGATCTCGGCGCCGGCGAGCTGCTCGTCACCTCGATGGATCGCGACGGCACCAAGTCGGGTTATGACCTCGAACTGATGCGCACGATCAGCGAAACCGTATCGGTGCCCGTCGTCGCCTCGGGCGGGGTCGGCACGCTCGATCATCTGGTCGAGGGGGTGCGCGACGGGCGCGCCAATGCCGTGCTCGCCGCCTCGATCTTCCATTTCGGCGAATATACGATCGGCGAGGCCAAGCGCGCCATGGCCGATGCCGGCCTGCCGGTGCGGCTGGATGTCTGAGGAGGCAAAAGTGAGCGGTTTCACCCTCGCCGATCTCGCCGCGATCATAGCTGCCCGCGCCGAGGCATCGCCGGAGGAATCCTACACCGCCCGCCTCGCCGGCGACCCTGCCCGCGCGGCGAAGAAATTCGGAGAGGAGGCGGTCGAGGCGGTAATCGCAGCGGTCGAGAATGATCCGAAAGCACTGATCGCCGAAAGCGCCGATGTGCTCTATCATCTGATGGCATTGCTGGCGGCACGCAACGTGCCGCTCGATGCGGTCATGGCGGAGCTGGAGCGGCGCACGGCGCAATCGGGCCTCGCCGAGAAAGCCTCGCGCGGCCCCGCCGCCTGAACGGAAACAGCGCCATGAACGTCAACCTGGCCCGGGAAATCGGCGAACGCAGTGACGACGCGGCCCTCTCGCCCTATCGCACCTTCACGCGCGAGGAATGGGCGGGATTGCGCGCCGATCAGCCGATGACGCTGTCGGGCGACGAGGTCATGCAGCTGCAATCACTCAACGATCCGATCTCGCTCGAAGAAGTCATCGCGATCTACCTGCCGCTCTCGCGCCTGCTGTCGCTTTATGTTGCGGCGACGCAGGGGCTGTTTCGCGCCACCCAGCGCTTCCTGATGGCCGAGAACGAGCGCAAATCGCCCTATATCATCGGCGTCGCCGGCTCCGTCGCCGTCGGCAAATCGACCACGGCGCGCGTGCTGAAGGCGCTGCTGGCGCGCTGGCCGAACACGCCCAAGGTCGATCTGCTTACCACCGACGGTTTTCTCCTGCCCAATGCTGAGCTGCAACGTCAGGGGCTGATGGAGCGCAAGGGCTTTCCCGAGAGCTACGATACCGGCAAGCTGCTGCGTTTCCTCAACGCCATCAAGGCCGGGCGCGCTGCGGTGAAGGCGCCGCTCTATTCGCATCTGGTCTATGATGTCGTGCCCGGCGAGGAGGTCGTGATCGACCGGCCCGACATCCTCATCGTCGAAGGCCTCAACGTGCTCCAGCCCGCGCGCATGCCGCGTGACGGCAAGGCCATTCCGTTCGTCTCGGATTTCTTCGATTTCTCGATCTTCCTCGATGCCGACGAGGCGGATCTGCATCGCTGGTATATCGATCGCTTCCTGCGGCTGCGCCACACGGCCTTCCGCGATCCGAAATCCTATTTCCACAAATATGCCGAGCTCGACGAGGCGGAAGCCGTCAATATCGCGGATGGATTGTGGAACCGGATCAACCTCGTCAACCTGCACGAGAACGTGCTGCCCACCCGCCAGCGCGCCAGCCTGATCCTGCGCAAGGGCGAGAGCCATCGCATCGAGGAAGTGGCGCTGCGGCGGCTGTGAGCCGGGTCCGACTATTCCGCTGCCTGCGCCTGCGGGACCGGCGCGGCCCCGGCTTCTGCCTGCGCCTCGCGTGGCAGGATCCAGCCATCATCGACCGTAACATGAACCAATGCCCCGACAGCGGGGACGGGCCCGCGCGTGCGCAGGACGAGCTGCGTCTGCGGCGCTGCTTCCGGCGCGATCCGCACGAGACGCGAGGCACCCTCGAACCGCACGTCGCGGATATGCGCCGCAATCCCCGCCTCCCCCGGCCCGGCGATGGTGATCGCATCCGGACGCAGGCAGGCCGTCGCGGTGCCGGGCCGCTTCCCGGCCTCGCAGCGCAGAACGGTTTCGTATCCGTAGAGCCTTACCCGCGCGCGCCCCGAGACGGGCGGCGCGATCACCTCCACGGGCACGAGCTGCCCCTGTCCGATGAAGCGCGCGACCATGGTATCAGCCGGAGCATCGTAGAGCCGCACGGGCGTATCGACCTGCCGCAGCCGCCCCTGGTCCATCACCGCGATCCTGTCGGCGAGCGCCATGGCTTCCGCCTGATCGTGGGTGACGTAGATCATCGTCGCGCCGCTCGCTGCGTGGAAGGCGCGGAACGCGTCGATCATGGTCTCGCGCAGATGCGCATCGAGATTGGCCAGCGGCTCGTCGAGCAGGACGAGGCGCGGGCGCATGGCGAGGCAGCGCGCAAGCGCAACACGCTGTCGCTGGCCGCCGGACAGGCTCTGCACCTTGCGTTCGGCAAAACCGGGCAGGCCGACGATCTCCAGCGCCTCCTCGACGCGCCTGCGCCGCTCATCGCGCGCGACCTTGCGCACGCGCAGGGCGTAATCGACATTGCCGGCGACATCGAGATGCGGCCACAAGGCATAGGATTGAAACACCATGCCGACCCGCCGATCCTCCGGTTCGAGCTGGCGCCCCGGGCGCGCGACCACATCATCGTCGAAACGGATCTCGCCGCCGTTGAGCGTGTCGAATCCCGCGAGCAGGCGAAGCAGCGTGGTCTTGCCGCAACCCGAGGGGCCGAGCAGCGCCTGGCAGCTGCCATCGGCGATATCGAGCGACACGTCATCGACGATGCGCCGCCCGGCGGCGATGCGGGTGAGGTTGCGCAGGCTCACATGCGCCATGGCAGAACTCCTTCCGGCAAGCGCCGCCCCAGGGCCGAGACGGCGAGGGCGAGGCCGAGAATGATCGCGAGCACCCAGACCGATACCGCCGCCGCAGCCGTGGAATTGCCCTCATCATACAGGCTGAAGATCACGACGCCCACGGTTTCCGAGCCACGCGACCAGAGCAGCGCCGAGACGGTCAGCTCGGAGAATGCGCCGAGGAAGACCAGGATCGCACCCGCTCCGAGCGCCGGGGCGAGCAGCGGCAGGATGATCGTACGCAGCCGGTGGAAGGGCCGCGCGCCGGCCATCTGCGCCGCTTCCTCGCCCGCCCGGTCGATCTGCGCCATGGCGGCGACGACCGGGCGCAGCGCCAGCGCGAGAAAGCGCGCGAGATAGGCAAAGAGCAGGATCCAGATGGTATTGTAGAGGCTGATCCCGAGAATCGGCAGAGGAGGCAGCAGCACGAGAATCACCGCGATCGAAAGAACGATACCCGGCAGGACATAGGGCGCATCCGCGGCGACGTTCAACCATTGCGCCACACGCGAACGCCGCGCCACCATCAGCCAGGCGAGCGGCGCGCAGACGCAGACGGTGATCGCCGCAGCCGTGCCGGCGAGGAAGAGGCTGTTGACGAAGGCGCGCTGCGCGCTGCCCAGCCCCGTCACCACATAGATCAGATTGTCGAAGGTCAGCGTCTGCCAGGTCAGCCGCATGCCCACCGACGGCACCAGCGCCGAGGCGGCGAGCGAAACCAGCGGCATCACGGCAATCAGCAGCATCAGCGCCCAGACGGCCAGCGTCACCGGCCAGAACCAGCGCCCCAGCGCAAACCCGCCATGCATCGCTCCAACCCGGTCCACGGCGGCGGCGTGACGGCGCAGGATCAGCGTCTGGGCCGCGATTCCGATCACGGCCATCCCGGCGAGGATGAGGGCGAGCGCGGCGACTTCCGGCAGGGC
The DNA here is from genome assembly GCA_003567055.1 of Hyphomicrobiales bacterium. Lineage (GTDB taxonomy): Bacteria > Pseudomonadota > Alphaproteobacteria > Rhizobiales > Beijerinckiaceae > Saliniramus. The sequence goes on along the minus strand of PXAW01000289.1, from coordinate 5,557 downwards.
GCCGGGGCCGAATCCCGACAGGCGCTGATAGATCAGCGTCGAGAGCATCGGATAGCGCCCCGGTATGCCGAGCAGGGCCGGCACGCCGAAATTCCCGATCGCCGAGACGAAGGCGAGCGCCGCGCCGGCAGTGATCGCGGGCACCATCAGCGGCAGGATCACCCGCATCAGCGCCCCCATCGGACGCGAGCCGGCAGCGCGGGCCGCATCGATCAGATCGGCGGGCAGCGAGCGCAGGGCCGCACGCACCGCGAGGAAGACCATCGGCGCATGTTCGAGCCCCATCACCAGCACGATCCCGTCGCGCCCCATCAGCGGATTGCGCGCCGGACGCAGCGCCTCGAGGCCGGGAATCAGCCAGAGCGGGCTCTGTGGACCGATCATCGCGAGCCAGGCCAGCGCCGAGATCTGCGGCGGGATCAGGAGCGGCAGGAGCAGCAGAAACACGAGAAGCGCCTTGTAGCGCAGATCCGTCAGCGCCACGATCAGCGCCATGGCGGCGCCGAGCAGGACCGAGACGATGGTGGCGAGGAAGCTCGCTTCCAGCGTGTTCCAGGTCGCGCGCCGGGCCGCACGCCCCGACCAGACCTCCGTCAGGAAGACGATCCCCTCCCCCGCGCCATCGGCGAAGACGGTCGCGAGCAGGCGGGCGAGCGGCCAGATGCAGAGCACCACGACATAGAGGCCGAGCGCCGCCAGAATCAGCGTCTCGGCCCCGATGCCGGGAAAGCGGCGCCGGAATGCGCCCGGATGATCCGCCTGCGCGACCGGCATCCGTCGGATCAGCCGCCGAACAGATCAGCGAAGCGGCGCTTGATCTCTTCGCTCTGCTCCATCAGCAGGGCCGGGTCGACGGTGATGACGTTCACCCCATCCATGGCCGGAAACACATCCGGCGGAGCGATGCCCTCACGCAGCGGCAGGTAGCCCTGCTCCACATGAAAACGCTGGCCTTCCTCCGAGAGCTGCCAGTCAACGAAGGCCTGCGCGGCGTCGACATTGTTCGCGGTGGAGAGGATCGCGACCGGCTCGGTGACCGCCGTCACCCCCTCGTCGGGGAAGATGAAATCGACCGGAGAGCCATCGGCTTTCGCGTTGAGCGGCATGAAATCGACGATGATGCCGTAATCCATCTCGCCACGCGCGACCGCATCGAGCACACCACCATTGCCGCGCCCGGCGACGGCGCCGTGATCGGCCAGCGTCTCGAAGAACTCCCAGCCGAAGCCGTCGAGATTGGTCACGGTGCCGACATGGATCAACGCGGCGCCGGAATAGAGCGGGCTCGGCATCATCAGCCGCCCGGCGATGGCTTCATCCGCCAGATCGGCCCAGGAGGTGACCGGCTCGGGCACATTGTCGGTATTCACCATGAAGCCCGTCGTGATCAGCTTGGTGGAGAAGAAGGTCATGTCGGCATCGTGCAGAGCCGCATCGGTGCCCGCGATCGGCGCATCGGCATAAGCCATCAGCCGGTCATCGGCCTTGAGCTGGCTCATCACCACGGTATCGGCGATGAGGAGCACGTCCGGCTGCGGGGCGCCGGCTTCGAACTCGGCCTGCAGGCGATTGATCACCTCGGTCGTGCCGGAGCGGAAATACTCCACATTGACGTCGGGATAGGACTCGTTGAAACGCGCGACGAGTTCGTCCATCTGCTCGGTCGGAGTCGAGGTGTAGATTACCAGATCACCGCTCTGCGCAAGCGCGGCGCCGGCAGGAAGCAGGAAACCGAGCGTCGCCGCAATCACGGCGGCACGCTTGAAGGTCACGCGGTCTTTCGTCATCAGTTCACTCCCCGGTGCTTGTGTCGTCTCCGGACGCATTAACGTCACCATGTTACCCGCTTGTGACAATGACAAGGGAGTCCACGGGAGAAGATGTGGGGCGCCACGATGCGCAGACACCCGCACGTCCGGTCGCGATCAGGGGCGAATCTCGGCCTTGTCGGCCACGGGGCGGGCCGAGCGCAGGAATTCGAGCGCTTGCAGCACCAGGCTCGCGGGACGCTCGGAGGCGGCCTCGAGACGCACGGAGCCCTCATCCTCGAGCATGACGAAGACGCCTTCGAGCTGGCCCAGCGCAAGCTGCAGCGTCATGGCCTCCATGCCACCGCCACCACCGGCAGGCGCCTCGGCGGCCACCGCATCGGCAACCCATTCGCGCAGGCTGCGCCCCGTCTCCGCCTCGACCAGCGCGCCGAGCCCCTCATCGATCATCGCGAAGGTGAGCCGGCGGGCGGTCGATTCGAAGATCAGCGGCAACAGAGCCGCCATGCGCCCGCCGCGCAGGGAGGCACGCAGATTATCCGGCAGATCGACGTCCACCGCGTTGCGCAGGCTGAACAGGCCCGGCGCATCGAGCCACAGATCGATATCGACGGCATAGCCCGGCGCGAGTCGCGCATGCGCGCGCCCTTCCCCGAACAGCCTGTCGGCAGCGGTGCTCGCCGTCGCGGCGACCTGCATTGCAGCATCCTCGAGCGGGGTCCCGGCGAGGATCTGCGGCGCGGCTTCGGCTGCGCCGACATGACCGGCCAGCGTGACGACACCATCGCGTTCGACCGCGACGGACAAGGCCCCCTCTCCGATCAGCAGATCCACAGGCACCGGCGGGGCGGCATTCGCGCCTGCATCGCGGCGACCCGTGACCTGCATGACGAAATCGCTCAGATCGACGTCGATGCGCCCCTCCCGGGCGGGCTGCGCGGCAAAACGAGCCGGCTCCTGCTCCAGATACGCCAGAAGGCGGCGCGGTGACAATGCGTCGAGCGAACCGGTCACGGCACCCTCGAAACGCGCCAGCGAGAACGACGCCTCGCCGGCGAAGACAGCCTCACCGCGCGTCGCGCCACCCACAATCCGTTCCACGAGGAGACGCTTTGCGCCAACGCCCAAGGTGACGGGGGCCGATGTCTCTGCTTCGATCTCCAGATCATCCGTCGCCGCTTCTGCGGTGACCTCCTCCTGCGCGTCGTCGGCGTCATCCGCATCTTCCGCGCCTTGCGCAACACGATCGCGCGGATCATCGGGGAAACGCACATGCAAGCCTTCGACCAGCAGGCCCTCGGTCTGCATCATCGCCTTGAAGATCGGGCCGGGGCGATCCTCGCGCACGATCTCGCGGGTATCGAGGCGCAGATCCAGCGCCGTGACGAAACCGGCATTTGCCGGATAGATCCGCGATTCGTCCTCAGCGGTCAGAAAATCGCCGAGATGGCCGACGGCCTCATGGGCGAGCACGATTGTCTCGGCACGCGCTTCACCGGCCAGATTGCTCAGCGTCACGTCGGTGAGCACGATCGCGCCGTCGAGCATGTAGAGGCGTGCAGCGAGGATTCGCGTCTCGCGCTGCGCCACCGCAAGCGCCACACCCTCGAGGGTGAATTGCGGAGCACCTGCGGCAAAACCTTCCGGCAGGAAGGCGTCATGCAGCGTCGGCAAAGCCGATTCGGCGCCGGGTAGCGCCTCCTCCCAGGCTGTGGCGGTCAAGACAGGATGCAGCCCTTCGAGCGCAGCGCGAATATCGGCTTCGGCAAGGCCGTCATCCTCCTCGGCCAGAACCGGGAGATCCTGTGTGAGGATCTCCGGGCTCACGGCCTGGGCGAGAGCCGCTGAGGAGATATGGCCCACGGCCAGCGGCATGCCGGCAGTCAGCATTGCGAAAAGCGCTGCACGCGTCGCGATCATCGACGTTATTCCTGACAAAACTGCGTAAATCGGTTCAAACCCACGTCAGCGTACCGAGAATGGCCGATTGTTGCGACCCGCAGAATAACGCGGATCGGGCTCGGGTTCGATCGGCTGCACCGGCTGGATCGGGATGATCGGCTTGGGCGGGAAGAGCGGCGGATTGAGCTCGTCTTCACTCAGCCCCATCGCGCGCAACTCGGTGATGATCCGTGCCGCGAGAGGCGCCGCGAAGCCGCCGCCGGTCGGCCGGCGGCCATCGAGATTGGGGAGTGTGCGATCATCATCACGCCCGATCCAGATCGCGAAGGCGAGATCGCCGGTGCGCCCGACAAACCAGGTGTCGCGATGGTTCTGCGAGGTACCCGTCTTGCCGACGACCCCCGTCGGGCCATCCCGGAAGGCGCCGGCGGCGGTGCCGCGCACGACCACGCCCGACATCATCGATTCGAGCTCCTGCAAGGCCGAACGCGAAGCGAGGTCACTGGTGCGCGGATCGAGCAGCGCCATCGCCATGGCCATGGCCGCAGGCGTCGTCTCGACTGCTCCGATCGCGGTGGAGAGATTGCTCAGGCGCGGCTCGCCGAAGCTGTAGAGCTGCGAGTCTTCGAGGAAGGGGCGGATGCGCTCCATGCCGACGAAATCCGCGATCCGCACGGCCACGACGTTGAGGCTGCGCTCGAAGGCGGTGAAGAACGGCACGAGGCCCAGCGTCTCGCGCCCGTAATTGCGCGGCGTCCACCAGCCGTCGCCATCGCGGAAGGTCAGCGGCTCGTCCGAAATATAGCCTTCCGCGTTGTAGCCGTATTCGAGCGCGGCCAGCCAGATCAGCGTCTTGATCGAGGAGCCGGGCTGGCGCATGGCGCGTGTGCGGTCGAACTGGCTCGCCCAGGTGGCCATGCCGCCGACGGAGGCGATGGTCTCGTTGGTCGCGGTATCGATCACCACCGCCGCGCCCTGCACGTTCGGGCGCCCCATGATGCTGCCATCGGGCTTGAGCACATAGACGCCGCGCGGGCGCAGCCAGTTCGGGCGGTTCGCGATCTCGGGCACCTCACCCAGCGAGGGGCGATCCTCGATCAGAAGATCGTCGCCATTGACCACGACGCGCCAGGCGCCCTCGGGCATGAAGGAGACGGCCTCGCGCGCAGCGCGCCAGATACGGGTTTGATTGTTTTGCGCAAGCGCTTCGGCGGGCACGAAGCCGAGCGGCTCGTGCGCGACCTGCCCGTTGAGCCGCATCAGCTGCTCGGACAGAACCTCCTGTACCATGACCTGGGCATTGCGCCGGATGGTGCTGACATAACCGCCGCGCTCGGCGAGATCGGCCAGATTCTCGCCGACGATGAAGCGGCGCGCCTCCGACAGGGCCCAGAAATCCGCATCGGGAATGGCAATGCTGGAGCGCACGGGGCGCGGCCCGGGCGAAACCTCGAGCGGCTCCGCCATAGCCTGCGCAGCCTCCTCGGCGCTGATGAAGCCGACCTGCTCCATGCGGCGGAGGACATGGTCGCGCCGCGCGACTGCGCGCTCGTGATTGCGTAGCGGATCAAGTGCCGATGGCGCCTGCAGGACACCGGCGAGGAAGGCGTATTCCGAGAGCGAGAGCTGATCCCATTCCTTGTCGAACCAGTTCTGCGCCGCACGCGCCGCACCGTCGGAACGACGCCCGAAGAAAACGGCGTTGGCATAGGATTCGAGGATCTCTTCCTTGTCGGCCAGCGTCTCGGTCACGACGGCGGAATATGCTTCCTCGATCTTGCGATCGATGGTCTGACGCGCGCCCGTGATGACGTTCTTGGCGAGCTGCTGGCTCAGCGTCGAACCGCCGCCGGCAAACTGCCCCCGCGCCAGACCGGCCGCCGCCC
>PXAW01000347.1 GCA_003567055.1 Hyphomicrobiales bacterium | reverse complement strand
CCGATCTCGAGACCATCCGTGATCAGGCGCTCAACGAGCGCGATTACGGCGATCTCGCGGGGCTGAACAAGGACGATGCGCGCGCGAAATGGGGCGAGGAGCAGGTCCATATCTGGCGCCGCTCCTACGACGTGCAGCCGCCCGGCGGCGAGAGCCTGCGCGACACGGTCGCCCGTGTGCTGCCCTATTACATCCGCGAGATCCAGCCGCGTGTGATGCGTGGCGAGCGCGTCATCGTCTCCGCTCACGGCAACAGCCTGCGTGCGCTGATCATGGTGCTCGACGGCTATACGCCGGAAACGATCCCGAGCCTCGAACTCGGCACCGGCATTCCGATGGTCTACCGCCTCAATGCCGATACCACGGTGGCGAACCGCGAGATCCTCGAAGGCTGACCCGAAAGCCCGGCTGCGCGGCCTTCAGCCGAAAATGAAGGCCAGAAACGGTACCGCGGCGACACCTGCCGTCGCGAGCCCCGCCGCCAGCATGGTGCGGTCGCGCTTTGCCGCGATCGCACGCAGGCGCCGCGCGAGGCTTTGCCCGTCCAGCCGGATATTGTCGAGGACATACAACGCGTCATCCTCGCTGAGCCCGAAGAAGGCGACGGCGTCGCCGAGGCCGTCTCCGGCGAGCCCCTGCGCCCGCAACAGCGGGTCCGCATGGGCGATTTCCATGGGTGACGCCTGATACCGCAGGCGGCTGCGCGCATCGAACGGCGCTTCGTAATCCTCGGGAAAAGGCGCAAATTCCGTATTCGGACGACGCTCGAGCAAGGCCGCCCAGCGCTCGAGGCGTTCACGGCGGGTCAGCATTTCCCGCGGGCGGTGCGACGCGACATGTGCAACGCTATGGAGTTGATCAATACCCTCGTGTTTCATCGATCCCTCCTCTGCAATAGCCGCTGCCAAACTATACGTGTGGGGCGACAATTGTTCTGGAGTAAAATAGAAAGTTAACACTGCGACGGAATTTCGGCAAGTCATGATCTAAATTTGCACACCAAGTTACATTTTGTTGCGCAGCTTTGGTTACGCAAATGCGAAATACGTAATAGAAATTAATATCAATTCGCCTGCAATGACCCCGGCAATGACGGAGCGCCGGGCGAGAAAGTACACCCCGATCCCGACGAGAACCGCGCCGAAGCGCGCGATCAGGGGCGCTGCGGCGAGCGCGCCGGTCGGCGTCAGCAAAAGCTTCATCACGACGGCGGCCAGCAGCGTGGTCGCGACGGCGCGGACCCAGACGATGATCTCCGAGCGTTCATCGAGCCCGCGCGAGACGACCACCCCGAGCGCCCGCCAGATCTCGCTCGGCAGAAATCCGACAAGGATCAGCACGAGATACGGCCATAGCGGTGCGATGGTGATCTCCCAGGTCGTCATCGCCGCCCCCGTCCGATCAGCCAGGCGAGCGTGCCGCCGACGAGGCCGGTGGCGAGCAGATCGAAATCCGGTCCCACCAGCAGCGTGAACAGCGGCGCGAGCGCTGCGCCGAGGACGAGTGCGGACTGGTCGAGCAGCGTGCGCGCACCGGCGATCAGCGCGATGGTGAAGAACAGCGGCGTCAGAAAGAGCAGGCCGGCGGCGAGAAAGGGCGGCACTGCGGCGCTCAGGAGAAAGCCGATTCCGGTCATCGTCGTCGCCACCATGAGGCAGGCATTGGCGAAGCCGAGATAGTAGCCGAAGCGCTCCTGCGGCGGCATGGTCGGCATGCGCCGGTTGCTCTCGACCCAGACGGTGACCGCAACGTAATGCGCCACAAAGAGCTGTGTGAGCAGGCTCTGCCCGGGCCGGCGCAGCATCGGCATCATCGAGACCGTCATGGGCAGAAGGCGGATCGAGGAGAGCGAAACAGCCACCGCGACCAGCGGCAGCGCCGTCCCGCCGGCGATCCCGCCGAACAGGATCACCTGCGCAGGCGCGGCCCACATCAGGAGCGTCGAGAGGACGGCTGCGAGGAAGGGAAATCCGACATCCTGCGCGAGCGATCCGACGCCCAGAAGCGAGAAGCCGACGATCCAGGCCGGCAGCACCAGCGCGTCGCGGATGCCGCGCAGGACGGGGGAGGGCCCCGGCGACGGCGCGCTGCCGCTCGCATCCTCGCCATCGCGCCGCTCGTCGCCGTTCGCTCGCTCGTCCATAAGGCTATTGACCACGAAGCAGCGCGCCGCACCATGGGAAATCCGCAACGGCGCCGGGGGCATCGTCGCCAGCCGGCCCGCGCAGCGCGATTTTCCCAGACCGGAGCGGGAAGGATGCGCGGTTTCGGCGCGTGCGCCGGGGCCTGAGTTCTGATAGAGACGAAGCGAAGAAACCGATAATCGACAGGGCCGGAAACGATGGACATGATCCGCAACGACGCGCGCAAGCGCCCCGACGCCGCCACGCTCGCAACGATGACGCAGGCGCTGAAGGATCTCATGGGCGAGCGCGTCTCGACTGCGCAGGCGGTGCGCGAGCAGCACGCCAACACGCTGACCTGGGTCGAGAACCAGGCTCCCGACATCGTCGTCTTTGCCGAGAGCACCGAGGAAGTCTCGCAGGTCGTGAAGCTGTGCGCGCAGCATGACGTCCCCGTCATCCCCTTCGGCACCGGCACCTCCTTCGAGGGGCACACCAATGCGCCCTATGGCGGCGTCTCGATCGATACCAGCCGGATGAACGCCGTGCTCGCCGTCCATGCCGAGGATCTCGACTGCGTGGTGCAGCCGGGTGTCACGCGCAAGGCGCTCAACGAATATCTGCGCGATATGGGGCTGTTCTTCCCGATCGATCCCGGCGCCGATGCCTCGCTGGGCGGCATGGTCGGAACCCGCGCCTCCGGCACCAATGCGGTGCGCTACGGCACGATGAAGGACAATGTGCTCGCGCTCACCGTGGTCATGCCCAACGGCGATATCGTCAAGACCTCGCGCCGCGCCAAGAAGTCGAGCGCCGGTTATGATCTCACCCGGCTGATGGTCGGCTCGGAGGGCACGCTCGGCATCGTCACCGAGATCACGCTGAAGCTGCACGGCATCCCCGAGGCGATTTCCGGCGGGATCTGCCCGTTCCCGAGCATCCCGGCGGCCTGCGAGGCGGTGATCATCACCATCCAGTCCGGCATCCCGGTGGCGCGGATCGAGCTCATCGACGAGATGCAGGTGCGCGCCATCAACCTGTATTCCAAGACGACGCTGGAGGAGCGCCCGCAGCTCTTCCTCGAATTCCACGGCTCGGAAGAGGGCGTGAAGGAACAGGCGGCGCGCTTCGGCGAGATCGCCGAGGAATTTGGCGGCGGCCCCTTCGCCTGGACGACGCAGGCGGAGGAGCGCACCCGCCTGTGGCAGGCTCGCCATGACGCCTATTGGGCGGCGATGGCCCTGCGACCGGGCGCCAAGGGCATCTCCACCGATGTCTGCGTGCCGATCTCGCGCCTCGCCGAATGCGTCGAGGCGACGCAGCACGACATCGCCGAAGCGGGGCTGATGGCGCCGATCGTCGGCCATGTCGGCGACGGCAATTTCCATGTGCTGCCGCTGGTCGACATGGAAAACGAGGAAGAGATCGCCAAGGCGAAACGCTTCGTCGAGCGCCTCGTCGAGCGCGCGCTCGAGATGGAGGGCACCTGCACCGGCGAGCATGGTGTCGGCCAGATGAAGATGAAATACCTCGAATCGGAACACGGCGCCGAGGCGCTGGCCGTGATGCGGGCGATCAAGCATGCTCTCGACCCGCAGAATATCATGAATCCCGGCAAGATCGTCTCCTGGTGAGGCGCCATTCCGGCGCGCGTGAATGCGCCGGAATGCAAATCCGCGATTTTCTGACCCGATCCGGCCTGCAAAGCTGGACGGCGGCGCCAGCTTTCGTCATGGTTCGGCCATGCCACGGGGTTAACCCCGTGCCGAACCTGTTGAATTCGATCGCTGGCGTGAAGGGGTCCATGGGCCTTGCGTGACAGTCTGACCGCTCTGGCGGCTATCGTCATACTGATCCTCGTGGCAGCACTCGCGATCCCGCCTTTCGTCGACTGGGAGGAGAGGCGTCTCGATCTCGAGGCGGCGCTGTCGTCCGCGGCCGGCATCCCGGTCGAGACGCGCGGCGCGATCGATCTGCGGCTGCTGCCATCGCCGCGCATGCGGGTCGACGGCCTGACCATCGGCATTCCCGACGGTGCATCGCCCTCGCTGGTGGCGCAGAATGTCGCTGCGGAAATGGAGCTGACGGCCCTGCTGCGCGGGCAGGTGCGCTTCAACAATATCGGCATCGCCCGCGCCGATCTGCGCCTTCCGATGGAGGAGGGTGCGATCCGGTTTCCCGAGCGCATGCGTGAGGGGCCGGAAGCGCTTGGCACGCTCGCCTTCGACGATCTCGCCATCACCCATCTCAACGTGATCACGATCACTCCGGAATTCGGCGCGATGCGTCGGGCCGAGATCGCCAATCTGCGCCTCGGCGCGCCCTCGCTGGCCGGACCATGGCGGATCGAGGGGGTCTATGGCGGTGATACGTTCCGCCTCGGCACCGGCGCGCTCACCGATGATCTCAGCATGGAGATGCGGCTGGTCGGCGGTGCGGATACGCCGCTGCGTTACGATGTCGACGCGGCTTTGCGCCTGCTACCCGAGGCTGCCCGCTATCGCCCGGTCCTCGATGGTACGATGCGCATCGTCGCGCTGCCCGCCGCCGAGACGGGGGCGGAGCTCGCCGTGCAGGATCCGATCGTGCTCAGCGGTGACTTCGCCAGCGAGGGGCCGGGTTTCGCCCTGTCCGATCTGCGGCTCGAACTGGGTGATCCCTCGCTCGGTTCCCAGCTCGAAGGCAGCGGCTTCCTGCGGCTCGACGATCCGCGCCTCACGCTCGAACTCGCCGGGCGCCGGCTGGCGCTCGACGCGATCATGACCGGCCCGCGCGCCGCGCTGCTCACATCCTGGCTCACGGCGGACGGGCCGCGCGCGCCGCTGCCACCGATCGATCTGGCGCTCGAGCTCGGCAGTATCGGCTTTGCCCGCGAGGAGCTGCTCGATGTCAGGCTGCGCGCTATGCTGGAAGACGGCGCATTGCAGATCGCTCACAGCGCGGTGACCTTGCCCGGCGAGGCGCAACTGTCCTTCGCCGGTGCCGTCGATCTGACCGCGCGGGACCGGATTGCGGGCGATGCCCGGCTGGTCGCGGCGGATGGGGACCGCCTCGCGCGCTATCTCGGGCGCGTCGGCCTGGAAGGGCCATGGCTCGGGCTGGTGCGCGGACCCGATCTCGACATTGCCGGTCGTGTGGCGATCGATCCGGAAGGGGTGAGCGTGCGCGATCTGGCCTTCCGGGCCGGCACTGCGCAGATCGGTGGCAGCGTGGAGTATCGCGCGCCGCAAATCGGGCAGCGCGGACGCGTGGAGGCTCAGATACGCGCCGACGGCATCGATCTCGAAGATCTGCCGCCCCTCGACGCGGTGCCGCTGACGGCGGGGGAGAACGATCTGGTGATCGGTCTCGTCGCACAGGATGTGCGCTATGGCGACGAGGGGGGCGGACGCATCGATGCCCGTCTGCGCAGCGAGGGCGAGACGCTCGTCGTCGATAGATTCAACATTGCCGGGCTGGCCGGAGCCGAGGCGTCGCTGTCGGGTCGGATCAATCCCGACGGGGCCGGGCTGATTTCGGGGCGGCTACAGGCCGCGCGCGCAGCACCGCTGCTGACGCTGCTCGCACGCTTCCAGCAGGATGGTCTGGCCGGTCTGGCCCCGCCCTTCATTCGCGAGGGCGGGCTCGATCTCGCCGTCTCGATCGACCGCCTGCCGCCGGGTGACGAGCTCGCCGCCGGGGCGCTGCGGCTATCGCTGGAGGGCGAGGTGGCCGGAGGACCGTTCAGCGCGACAGCCGCGACCCTGGGCGGGCGCACCGAATCCTTCCGCTTCTTCCTGGCCACGCGCGATACGCGTGACTGGGTCGATCTCGACCACCCCGCCGTGGCGGGACAATCGTCGAACCTGACCATGGAGATGCGCCGCTCGGGCGCCGATCGCTACGCGGCCACCGCCTCGGGCGACATGGCGGGCCTGCGCTTTCGCACGACGCGGGCCTTGTCGATCGATGCGATCACCCGCGAGATCTGGGACGGCGAGATCCGGCTGAGCAGCGAGGATCTGCGTCCGACGCTGGCGCTGTTTGCCCTGGGTGAGGCCGGTCTCGACACGTTGCCCGGGGAGATGCGGCTGTCGCTCGCGCGCGAACCGGGCGCCTCGCGGCTCGAACTGGACGGGCGCATCGCCGGTGAGCGCGTGCGCGGCGATCTGCGGCTCGGTCGCGAAACACTTTCCGGCGAACTCGCCATCGGCGCCCTGTCGCTTCCGGCGCTGATCGACGTCCTGCTCACCGATACCGGTGGCGATGCTTCGGTGGCGGGCTGGAGTGATGCGCCGTTCGGGCGTGTCGCGCTGCCGCTGCGCAGCGGGAGGATCGGTATCAGTGCCGGGAATGTCGCGCTCGGGCGCGGCCAGGTGGCGCGTGAGGCGCAATTCGATCTGGTGCTGCTCCCGGACGGTCTCGCGGTCGAGAATTTCGCAGCCGGTTTCGGCGAAGGCGGGCTTGCGGGAGGCCTCAGTCTGCGCCGCGCCCCCGACGGACCCCTCGCTGCCGTCGGTGAGGTGGAATTCTCCGGTTTTCCCGCGCAGACCCTCGTGCCCGGCGCGCCGTTTTCGGCGCGGCTGACCGGTGCGCTCGATTTCGGGGCATCAGGGGAGAGCCTCGCCGCCGCCATCGCCGATCTCTCCGGTGGCGGTACGATTCTCCTCGAAGACGTGGTGGTCACCGGCATGGCGCCCGATGCGATCACGATCGGGCTCGAGCGGGCGCTCGCAGAAGATGATCCGCTCGGCGGTCGGCGCCTGCAGAGCCATGTCGAGAGCGCGCTCGACGACGAGATTTTCCGCGCCGACACTGTCACCGTGCCGGTGACGCTGGTTGGCGGCAGCCTGCGGCTGGAGCCGCTCGAATTGCCGGATCCGCATGCGGCAGAGGCCGGCTGGCGCGGAGGCGCCGCTTTCGATCTGTCGCAGGGCCGTGTCGATATACGCGGCAACCTGCGCGCCGCCTCGGCGCCTCCGGGCTGGAGCGGGCCGGCGCCACGCATCACGCTCGGCTGGACCGGCGATGCCGGGGCGATGGCGCGTAGCGTCGATACCGGGCCGCTGACCAACGGCGTGGCGCAGATCGTGCTGCAGCGGGAGCTCGACCGGATCGAGGCATTCGAGCGTGAAGCGGGCGAGCGCGCCCGGCGCCTCGAACAGCTGCGCATGGAGCGTGCCCGCGAGGCGGCCCAACGCGCGTGGGAGGAGGTGCTGGGCGAGCGCGCCCGGCGCGCGGCAGAAGCGCGACCGGCTGCCATCGAGGCTGCGCAGGCCACCGCGCGTGAACGTCGGGCGCAGATCGAGGCTGAGCGTGCCGCAGAGGAAGAAGCGCGTCGCGCACAGGAAGAGGCCGAGCGCCTCGCGGCGGAAGAGGCCGCTCGCGCAGAGGAAGCCGCCCGTCTCGCGCGGGAGGCGGCCGCACGCGAGGCCGAGGCCGAGGCTGCGCGTCAGGCCGAGGCGGCTGCGCAAGAAGCCGAGCGCACGCGCATGCAGGACGATATTCGCCGGCTGCTCGAACGCGAGCGCGAGCGCGATTCCTGGCGCGGCTTGTTCGAGGATGACTCCCCCGGCAGCGGGGCCGAGCCGCCGATGCTGCTGCTGCCGCCGGGATTTGCTGATCCGGCCAGCAACTGAAAGGCGAATCCATTCGCTGAATGAGCAATCCTCAATAGATTTTTGATCTGTGTTTTCCCGGCGCTGATCTTTTTTCCCGTAAACGAGCACATTTCTCACGTTACGTAAGTCTCTTTTAAGCGATCACGCATATTGCGCTGCATCAACGTAACTACCCTTGCGTTATGCAGGAGCTCATTCATGGCCAGACAAGGCGCTTCTTCGATCCCGGCCTTCACCGTCGGTGGTCGCTTCTATCTCGTGATCGCGATCGCGTTTTTCGCACTCCTCAGCCTTGCCGTCGTCGGCGCTGCGCGCTTCTCCGGTGCGTTGTGGTCGGCCAAGCAGCAGGAGCTGGTGAACATTACCGATTCCGCCGCCAGCATCGTCGCCGACTTCCACCAGAAGGCTTTGCGCGGCGAACTCAGCATGGAGGAAGCCAAGGCGCGGGCAGCCGATGCGCTGCGCCCGATCCGCTATGCCGATGACGAGTATTTCTTCATCCACGGCTATGATGCAATCACCGTGATGCATCCGATGGTGCCGGCGATGGAGGGAACCGATCAGAGCGGGCTGCGCCTGCCGGACGGACGCTCCATCATCCTCGAGCTCGCCGATCTCGCGCGCGCCGGCGGCGGCTTCTTCGAATATGACTGGCCGCTGGTGCCCGGCGGCGACGAGGAGGCGCTGAAGGTTGCCTATGTGGTCGGTTTCGAGCCCTGGGGATGGACCATCGGCACGGGTGTCTTCGTTCACGATGTCGAAACTGCAATCGCCGACAGCCGCAACATCTTTCTCGCGATCGCCGGCTTTGCCGGGTTGATCCTCGTCGCGCTCGGCATCGTGCTCGCCCGCGGGATCACCCGGCCCCTGCGCCGGCTGGGGCAGGGGATGCAGGCCCTCGCGCGCGGCGAACTGGATACGGCCATCGAGGGTGTATCGCGGCGCGACGAGGTCGGCGAGATGGCCGAATCCGTTCAGGTCTTCAAGGAAGCGCTCGTCGCCAAGCGCGACGCGGATCTGCGCCTTGCGGATGAGGCGCAGGCAAAGGAACGGCGCGCCGAGGCCCTCGACAGGCTGCTGCGCGGGTTCGAGGAGACCGTCTCCGATCTTTCGCGCGAGCTCTCCGCCGCATCCGCCGCCATGCAGGATACGGCGAAAGGCATGCATCAGACGGCTGATCAGACCAATGGCCGCGCCCTGTCCGTCGCCAGCGCAGCCGAGCAGACCTCGGCAAATGTGCAGGCCGTGGCTTCGGCGACCGAACAGCTCAACGCCTCCGTGCGCGAAATCGGCCAGCAGGTGACGCAATCGGCGCAGATCGCCGACACGGCGGTGGATCAGGTGCGTCAGACCGATCAGGTCGCGCGCAGTCTCGCCAGCGGTGCCCAGAAGATCGGCGAGATCGTCTCCCTGATCAACGGCATTGCCGCCCAGACCAACCTTCTGGCGCTCAACGCCACCATCGAGGCAGCCCGTGCGGGCGAGGCGGGCAAGGGGTTTGCCGTGGTCGCGGCGGAGGTGAAGAACCTGGCCGATCAGACCGCCAAGGCCACGGAAGAGATCGCCAGCCACATCTCGCAGATTCAGGGCGTGACCGAGGAGGTCGTGACTGCGGTCACGGATATCGGTGGCGTGATCGACCGTATGAAGGAAATCTCCACCGCGATTTCGGCCGCGATGGAAGAGCAGGGCGCGGCGACCAACGAGATCGCCCGCAACGTGCAGGAAGCGGCGAAGGGGACCGGCGAGGTCACCGAATCCATCGAAATGGTGAAAGCCGGCGCCGGCGAGACGCAGGGCGCCGCAGATTCGGTGCTCAGTGCCGCGACGGATCTGTCCGAGCGCTCATCCGGCCTCGGACGCGAGGTCGATTCCTTCCTGCGGGCGGTACGCGCCGCATAAGCGGCCCTGGCCCGACCATTCCCTGGTCCGACCATTCCAAAGAAAAGCGCCGCAGGTCGGTTGATCTGCGGCGCTTCGTTGTTTCGGGAACCGTGTCGTGCGGTTCGATGCTCGGCTCAGCCGCGCGAGGAGGCCGTATCGACGCCGTCGGCAGCATCGGAAAGCGCGGCATCGTTCGCGGGAGCCTCGTCGGGCTGGTGCGCGATCGCCGCCGGGGCGTCCTTGCTTTCGACGGGTGCCTCGCTCCTGTTCGTCGACTTGGGGCCGAGACGACCGTCGAGATAGGCGCCGACCTGGAGCATCAGATCGTCGACCTTGCCGTCGAAGAAGTGGTTTGCGCCTTCCACGACGGTATGCTCGATCTTGATGCCCTTTTGCGTCTTCACCTTCTCGATGACGCTCATCACTTCCTTGACCGGCGAGACCCGGTCCTCGGAGCCGTGGACGAACAGGCCGGAGGAGGGGCAGGGGGCGAGGAAGGAGAAATCGTAGCGATTGGCCATGGCGCCGATCGAAATGAAGCCCTCGATCTCCGGGCGGCGCATCAGCAGCTGCATGCCGATCCAGGCGCCGAAGCTGACGCCGGCAATCCAGCAGGCGCGCGCATCCGGATTCATGGTCTGGGCCCAATCGAGCGCCGCAGCCGCATCGGACAACTCGCCCGAACCATGGTCGAAGCTGCCCTGCGAGCGGCCAACGCCACGGAAGTTGAAGCGGAGCACCGAGAATCCGCGATCCACGAAATCGTAGAACAGGTTGTAGACGATCTGGTTGTTCATCGTCCCACCGAATTGCGGGTGGGGATGAAGCACGATGGCGATCGGCGCGTTTTTCTTCTTGGCGGGCTGATAGCGCCCTTCCAGGCGACCGGCCGGACCGGTGAAGATCACCTCAGGCATGCATGTTCCTCTTTGACGCCTTGCACCGCAGTGTCACGAAGGGGACCTGCGCGCGATTATTTCGTATCGGCACCTTCAGCCCTGCCGTCATACGCGAAAACGCGTATAAAAAACGGGTTGAATGAACCGACGAGCCTTGACTCCCGACCCCCTGCCTCCCTACATCCCCTTTAGAATTATTCTAACCCGTTAGAATGATTCCAAGGTAGCATAGCGAGCCGTCGCCGTGACGTCTGCTTCATGTGGTGGGCGTGCATTAGCACGGCAAGCGGGGTGCATTGCAAGAAATTCGTGCACAGCGCGCTGTTTTAGGGAGACGGCCCGGATCTGCGGAGCCAAATGAGCCAGATGACAGTATGGGCATGACGGAGCGGACATATCTCGATTACAACGCCACGGCCCCGCTGCGGCCACAGGCGCGGGATATGCTCGTGCGCGTGCTGGGTGATGTCGGCAACGCCTCTTCCGTGCATCGCGAGGGCCGCGCCGCGCGCGGGATCATCGAGACGGCGCGAGACCGGGTCGCGGCTCTGGTCGGCGGGCGGGGGAAGAACGTCATCTTCACGGGTTCCGGCTCCGAGGCCAACAATCTGGTG
>PXAW01000037.1 GCA_003567055.1 Hyphomicrobiales bacterium | reverse complement strand
GGTGGATGAGGGTGACCTTCTCCGCCAGATTGGCCAGATAAAGCGCTTCCTCCACAGCTGTATTGCCGCCGCCGACCACGGCGACATGCTTGTTGCGGAAGAAGAATCCGTCGCAGGTGGCGCAGGCGGAGACGCCCATGCCGGAGAATTTCTGCTCGGATTCGAGCCCCAGCCACTTGGCCTGCGCGCCGGTGGCGATGATCAGCGAATCGCAGGAATAGGTCTCGCCGCCATCGCCGGTGAGCCGGAAGGGGCGCTGCGAGAGATCGACAGCGCTGATATGGTCGGAGACGAAGCGCGTACCGACATGCTCGGCCTGGGCGCGCATCTGCTCCATCAGCCAGGGGCCCTGGATCACGTCGGCAAAGCCGGGATAATTCTCGACATCGGTGGTGATGGTGAGCTGGCCGCCGGGCTGGATGCCGGAGATCAGGATCGGCTCGAGCATCGCGCGCGCGGCGTAGATCGCGGCGGAATAGCCGGCGGGGCCGGAACCGATGATGATGACTTTCGCGTGGTGATGCGCCATGGCAGCTCTCCCTTTGCGCTTGTTTTTGGATAGCGGGGGGCGCGCTGTCAATCAGGCCGCGACCGGATCACGCGCTTGCGCACAGGCGTCAGGCCTGATCTGCGAGACGCTGACGCAGCAATGCGCTGATCCGCTCTGCCGCGATATCGCCGGCATCGGGTGGGGGCGTGGTTACTGGGCGCGCCTGCGCGACATCCGCGTGGTCGTCGAGAATGTGCACATGGCCCTGCGCGGCGAGGCGCTGCGCGAAGACTCTGTGGCGGGGCCCCATCCCGCCAAAGCCGAACAGATCCACCGGTTTTCCCGTCGACAGAGCCTCCGACACCATCGACGTCGAATCGGCGGTGACGAGGATACGATCGGCCAGCGCCAGCATGCCGAAATAGGGGTTGTCGCCGGTCCCGTCCCAGAGCGTAATCTGCGGATCATCGGCAAAACGCGCCGTCAGCGCCTCGCGCAGGGCGGGCTCCGTGCGCCGGGAGGGGGTGATCATCACGGCATGACCCTGCGCACGGAAGGCGGCGAGGATGGCCACGAAGCGCGTGATATCCCCGGGCGAGAAGCCGCCATGGCGCGTGCGCCCGCCGAGCAGGACGGCGAGGCGCGGTTGCGTGAGACCGGCATATTGCGCGGCGAATTGCGCGGCTGCGGCGTCGAGCTTTTCCGGCGTGACGCGGTGGATCGTCGTCTCGGTGAGGATGACGTTTGCGCCTGCGATCCCGTCATGCGGGTGGGCGATGACCAGATCGAAGCGATCCGGCGGCGTGCGCGGATTTTGCAGATGCACAGCGAGCGTGCGTCCGCGCGATTCGCGGCGGATGGCGATGGCGGCGGCGGTGGAGCGGCGTCCGCAGGAGATCAAGAGATCCGGCCATGGTGGCGCGAGGGCATCACCACCTGCGGCGAGACCGCGCAGGGGGAAAGGGCAGAGATGCCCCGGAAACCAGCGCCATGGCGCACGCAATCCGATGCGCTTTTCCGTGAACGCGAAGCCCAGCCGCTCGCACAGACCGAGCGCCTGGCTGCGCATGCCCGCTTCCCCTGTCGTCAAGGCCCAGACCGTCGGAACGCGCACGTCGAAAACCCCCACGCGCAATTTCGTTGCGCGGCTTGTGTGCATGCGCTAACGCGATTATGTAAATGCGTCCTCGCGGAGGGCGTTATAGACGACGGAGTTTCCATGCGCGACCGCCTCGACGCGATCGATCTCAAGATTTTGGCCGAATTGCAGAATGACGGCAGCATCACCAATGTGGAGCTGGCGAGGCGCGTCGGCCTGTCGGCCCCGCCATGCCTGCGGCGCGTGCGGGCGCTGGAGGAGGCGGGAATCATCAAGGGCTACCGCACGCTGCTTGATCCGCAGCTGCTCGGCTACGAGGTGATCTGCTTCGCCATGGTCCAGCTCGCCAGCCAGACACAGGCCGATCTCGCGGCGTTCCAGGAGCGCATCGCCGACTGGCCGACGGTCCGGGAATGCTGGACGCTGTCAGGCGAGGTGGATTTCATCCTCAAATGCGTCGCCACCAACATGACGGCGTTTCAGAATTTCGTCGGCGATCTGACGAGCCTGCCCAATGTACGCAACGTGCGCACGGCGCTCAGCCTCGACAAGGTCAAGGACCAGCCGCTGGTTCCGCTCGACCTGGAAAGCTGAGGTGGGCGCCTCAGAAGCGCCGCGCCACCCATCCCGCGAACACTTCCGTCAGCGCCCGGGCGCGGATCTGCTCCCGCTCCGGTGAGCGGCGGTGCGCCGCCGTGGTCGCCGGGTTGTTCGCGAGCAGGCGATAGCTGTCGATCACACGCCCGTCCCGCGCGATCAGCTGCGCTTCACCGCCGAGATTATCGAGCGGTGGCTGCGCAAAGCCGCCGCCGAAACTGTCGTCACGATCGATCGAGGTGCTCGAATTCAGGAAGAAGCTGTTCACGGTGACATGCAGGCGCGGCGCATCCGCTGCGATGGTGTAGCGCGCCTGCAGTTCTGCGCGCAGTGAATCATGCAGCAGATCGGCAAAGACGCCGACGCCGCGCGCCCGCAGCGGCGCGACATCGACCGTAATCGCGCTGACGGTATTGCGTGTTTGCGCCTTCGCCTGATCCGGGATGAGCAGGGCGGCGCTCGCAAGAATGGCGAGGAGCATGGCAAACAGGGGGGCGGCGCTGCGAAGGATGCTGTTGGGGCCCTGCAGGCTTCGATCAGTGCGTCGTACGGACATGGGTTTCTCCTCGATAAATCATGCCCCTCCCTCTCATATATGATCTCGGGCGCCGATGGGTAGCGGTATCCGACGTGAAGTGTGCTTCAGCCTGCTGGGAACGTGTGCGGTAACTGCCGGAAACCCTTCACCCCCAGCCTTTCTCCACGGTCTGTAAATCCCCGGAGGAAGAGGGGGGTGCCGGCGCGGCCTTCATGATGCGTGCGCCATTGCGGCGCTCAGAATTCCCGCGAGACGAGGAGTGGTGCGCTCTTGCTGCCATAGGCGCTCTGGGCGCGTCCGGGGGCATAGCCTTGCGGGGCTTGTGCACGGGACAGTTCGTTGGAGATCCCCTTGACCAGGTTCTCCGAGACGGCACGGGCTGTGGCCAGGACGATCTGGTTGGCTTCGATGGCGCGGGCGAATTCCGCGTGGCGCGCCCTCAGCTCTTCGAGGGGCGCCGGTGCGAAACGGGCGAGCGCGACGGCATTCGCCTTGAGCGCTTCGAGCCCGCGCAGATAGGCGCTGGTCAGCTCGCTCTTGCGGCTCTCGTTCGCGAGCCCATCGCTGATGCGCCCGACGCGCACATGCTCGGTTTCGACGGTGAGGATCTTTTCGAGCGCCGCCATGGTGGCTCCGATATCCTCGATCAGGCCGCGTGCCTCCGCCGGGCCGGTTACCCGGATGGCGGCGCCTTCGGCGTTCTGCTGATCGGCCCACATGGCATTACCCTTCCTGCATCTTCAGCAATTCGGAATAGATCTGGTCCGAGAGGCCGATGCCGCCGGACTTGCTCACCATTCCCGCATATTCGGAGACCAGCATCGAGCGGTAGACATCGGCGCCCGGACCGGCCTCACCGAAGGTCCCTTCGTCGCCGCTGGCGGAGAAGACCTGGTTGAACATCTGCTCGAGGAACATGGTTTCGAAATCATCCGCCTGCGCGCGCAGGGCTTCGCGCCGCGCGCCGGAGATATCGCCCGCCCCCTCCTGACGCGCCTGGGCGGCGCGGGCCATGCCGAGCGAGGCTTCCAGAGAAAGAGCGCTCATCACATCACCTCGATATCGGCCTGGAGTGCGCCGGCGGCCTTGATCGCCTGGAGAATGGCAATCAGATCGCGCGGGCCGATGCCCAGCGCGTTCAGCCCGTCGACGAGTTCGCGCAGGGTCACGCCCTCCGGAACCACGGCAAGCTGGCCGTCCTCGCCGAAGACCTCGATGGCCGTGCGCGGCACGATTGCCGTCTCACCGTCGCTGAAGGGGAGGGGCTGTACGACCTGCGGCTCCTCGGTGATCGTCACGGTGAGGTTGCCCTGCGCCACGGCCACGGTGGAAACCCGCACGTCCCGTCCCATGACGATGATGCCGGATCGCTCGTCGACGACGATCCTGGCCGGCTGGTCGGGCTCCACGCGCAACTGCTCGATCTCGGTGAGGAGCTCGATCATGTTGCCGCGATAGCTTTTGGGAATATGCAGATGCACTGTCGAGGGGTCGCTCGGTGCGGCGGCATCATCGCCGATGAAATCGTTGATCGCGGTGGCGATGCGGCGCGCGGTGGTGAAATCCGGGTTGCGCAGGGCCAGCCGCAGATGGCGCTTTTCGGCCAGCGAGAATTCGAGCTCGCGCTCGATCAGCGCGCCATTGGAGATGCGCCCCACCGTCGGCACCCCGCGCTGGATGCGCGCGGCATCCCCCTCGAAGCCGAAACCGGCAACGGCGACGGAGCCCTGTGCGACGGCATAGACTTCGCCGTCGGCGCCCATCAGCGGCGTCACCAGCAGGGTGCCGCCCTCGAGCGAATTGGAATCACCCAGGGCCGAGACGGTAACGTCGAGCCGGGTGCCCTGGGTGGAGAAGGCGGGGAGGTTGGCGGTGACCATGACTGCTGCCACGTTGGCCGTGCGCAGGTTCGCCCCACGCGTATTGACGCCGAGGCGCTCGAGCATGGCGGTCAGGGATTGCCGGGTGAAGGGCGAATTGTTGAGTGAATCGCCGGTGCCCTGAAGGCCGACGACGAGGCCGTAGCCGACCAGCTGGTTCTGGCGCACGCCCTCGACTTCGGCGAGATCCTTGATGCGGGACATGTTGGCCATCGGACGCGCGACATCGGCCTGCGCCGTGACGGCATCGAGCAGCGGGCCCGCCGAGAAGGCGAGGGCGCAGATGAGCGTGATGGCTTTTCGCATCGTCTTCTTCATGATCGCACTCTCGTCGCTATTGGCCAGATTACCATGGCAAGCGCCGTGCCAGCGGGTGAGCGGGCTTGCCGGGCGCGAGAAAGGTGAATGATTTCTGGTATTTATTCGAAGCATTCGAGCCTTCGCCGGAAACCCGGGACGCGCGCGAGCGGCAGATTTTGCCGGACATCGCCGTCGGCCTCGCCCGAGGCCGCGCATGCCCGGCAGAAACTGCCGCGTGGTTAACGCATGGTTAACCATGTTGCGGCAGCCTGCATGCGAGGCAGAGCCGGAGGACGCGCCATGCGCATCGATCCCAAGACCAACGCATCACCGATCGCCGCAGCCGCAGCGCGCCGCCGCACATCGGGAAGCGGTTTCGCAGTATCCGATACGACGGATGCGCGCCCGGCAGCATCTGCCGCAAGCGCCGCGCCCGTCGGTTCGCTCGACGCCCTGCTCGCCCTTCAGGAGGAATCGGGTGAAGGCGAGCGCCGGCGCAAGGCGGCACGGCGTGGGCACGACATCCTCGATTCGCTCGATCGCCTGAAGGCGGCGCTGTTGAGCGGGCGGGTTCCCGCGCGCGATCTCCAGACGATCGTCGCGCGCCTGTCCGAGCGCAATGCCGTCAGTGGCGATCCGCGCCTCGACGAGATCATCGCGCATATCGAATTGCGCGCGAAGGTCGAACTGGCCAAGCTGGGGGCGGGATCCGCACCTGCGGCAAATGGCGGCGGGCCATATCCGCAGCGCGGCTGAGCGGCGGGTACTCTTCGCCGCAGCCCGGCTGATTTCGCGCGTTCACGCCCGGGCAGACGGGATCGCACAGCTGGCGGGCCATGGTTAAGAAAAATCACGCTTCATCGCAATTGCGTCGGTGAGTTCAACCAATGCTTAACCTGAATCGGCGTTTAATCGAATTCCAATGTTGCGTAGAACACCAGGTGCGCCGATGAGTTGTCTGCACGGTTTCGGCCGTTTCTCCCTTCTCTCGCGGGTGATGGTGATCGGTCTCGTTTCCGGTCTCACGGCCGCATGCAGTTCAGATACGATGCGGTTTGCGGGGGATCCCTTCGGGAACCCCTTCGCTTCGAATCAGAGTGAGCCGCTCACCACGGGCAGCATCAACCCCGACGGTGTTTCCTCGTCCGGGATCATCGAGGCCTCGCCGCTGGCCGAGCCCGGTTCGGCGCAGCCGCAGGTGATTTCCGCTCAGACCTCCGCACCGGCCCGCAACCAGCAGCGCTCGACAGGCCCTGCCGGCTGGACGGCGCTCGGCGGCACGCCGATCGTGGTGCGCGAGGGGCAGACGCTGGAGAGCCTCGCCAATCGTTACAATGTCCCCACCTCTGCGATCCTCTCGGCCAATAATCTGCAGGGCGCTGCGGATGTGCGAGCCGGATCGACCGTGGTGATTCCGGTCTATAATGCCGTCGGTACGCAGACGGCCTCGGCGCAGCCGGCGCAGACGCGCAGCGATGCTTCGCCGCCGCAGGCACAGTCGCAGCCGCGTCAGGCCTCCGCCGCGCCGCCTTCCCCGCCCTCCGCCGCGCCTCCGCCGCGCCCCCGGCAGGTGGCGAGTGCCGCCCGGCCGGCTGCGCAGCCGCAGGCTCAGACGAACCAGCAGAGCACCAGCGCCTCTGCGCCCAGCGTCCAGCAGGTGAGCGCGCCGCAGCCCGAGCCTGAAGCATCGCAGCCGAGTGCCACTGCGGCAGGGCTCGATTTCCGCTGGCCCGCACGCGGGCGCGTCATCGCCGGCTTCGGGACCGGCGGCAATGAAGGCATCAACATCGCGCTGCCAGAAGGCACGCCGGTGCGTGCAGCCGAAGGCGGCACCGTCGCCTATGCAGGCAGCGAACTGAAGGGTTATGGCAATCTCATCCTCATCCGCCATGACAACGGCTATGTCTCCGCTTATGCGCATAACCGCGATCTGCTGGTGAAGCGCGGTGATACCGTCCGCCGCGGGCAGGTGATCTCGAATTCCGGGCGGACCGGCAACGTCAATGCGCCGCAGCTGCATTTTGAAATCCGCCGCGGCTCCGACCCGGTCGATCCGATGCCCTATCTGCGCGGCTGACCCGCACCCGCCTGCATTCGGCTTTGACGAGATGACGCCGCTCCCATGCCCGGGGGCGGCGTTATGTCATGAATCTGATACAAAAAGGGGATATGCGCTGGGCAGGCGATGGCTCGTATTCGTTCGTATCAAATTTTACGAGAGCGTTATTACTGGGCCATCAATTATTTAGTCGGCTTCACTTACTTGTTTTACGTGTATTTCACTGATTGTTTATTTCAAGGACCTGATCCATGCATGTTCGCTTCGATGCGCCGGCATCTGCTTCCGCGCGGCTTTCCGATCACGCCCCCGCCCCGTTCAATCTCGCCCAAAGGCAGGACCATCCCGAAGGAGTGCCCTTCGACCGCCAGCCCTTCGGCAATCTCGGCCATATATTCCAGGTCCGCAACGCCGCCGGTGATTACGAGCTCTTTTTCGAATCGCGTATCGGCGAGACCGGGCTCGTCTGGACCAATCGCGGGCGCCCGCTCGACATGCGCGGCGATTATCGCTTCACCGTCGATTTCCCCATCCCCCGCCAGCGCGGCACCCCCTTCGCCGAGCGTCTGAACGAGGTCGCACGCGAACTCGACCAGCGCGCACGTGCCGCCATGGCCGCGCCGGAGCGCGAACTGTCTCCCAATCCCTTCACGCGCTTCGTCAACGGAGCGGCCGGCGCGGCACGCGCCTTCATCGGTGATCCCGTCGCCGGGCTGGCCGGGATGGCGCCCTATTTCGCGATCAGCCCGACCATGTTCCAGGATCCCGCCGCGCTGGGCGTGGCGCGCGAGATCAGCCGCGCGGCGAGCGGCGCGGTCGATACGACGCTGGAATCCTGGCTCGAGGCGGTCGGCATCGAACCCGATTCGGCCTCGTTCGGCTTCGGAATGAATATGGGGCGGATCGCGAGCCTGCTGGCGGGGATCTATGCGCTCGGCGAGGGCGCGCTGCGGCTGGTGAAGATCAACCAGCAAGTGCAGATCGCCGGGCGCAACGGACATGTTCTGGCCTCTTTCGAGAATCTCTCGCGCGCCAGGATCGCGGAGGTGGCGCGCTTCATCGACACGCTGACGCCGGATGAGATCGCCGGTTTTCATCCCGCCATGCTGGATGCGATGCGGCGCGGGCTTGCGCGCCATCCCGGCGATGCCACGGCGCGCGCCGCGCTCTCGCGCCTCGATGATCTGACGCGCGGGCGCATCGTCGTGCGGGCGCCGGGGGGCGGCGGGCCGGGGGCTGGAAGCGGCCCCGGAGCACAAGCGCCGATCACGCCGCGCCTTCCCGCTGGAGAGGGCGGGCCGATCACCTTCGGGCCCCATCCCAACGCACCGCGCGGCGATGGCGCGCCGCATAATCGTTCGACCCGTCCGTCGCCCGAGCGCGACGCGAGTCGTGACATCACGCAGCGCGCCCGTCAGGTAGCCGATGCCGATGCCGCGCGAAATGCCGCGCTGCGCCAGGCTGCCGACCGCCAACCCGTGCCGACCGGAGAAGACGTCTCGATCGCGCGGCCCTTCGAGAACTGGGAGATCGCCGGGCGCGTCGCCAGCGAACACAATGCCAGCGCCCATCCGCGCGACATCGTGGTACGGGTCCCGCTGGAGCGTCAGCTCGGGCCGGATGATCGCTTGCGCGAGATCGCGCTGCTGCGCGGCGATGCGATCGCGCTGCAGCGGCAACTCTGGCGCTTCGTAGAGGCGGGGACCATGTCACCCGATTTCGATCTGGCGGGTGCGGCGCGCCAGGTCGGGATCAACTGGGAGGCGGCACGGCTCGCGGCGGCCGAGATGCGGGTGCGTGCGGTGGCGCTCGATCATCCCCTGACCATTGCCGGCTATACGACTTTCGCGATGCCGGATGCCGCACGCGCCGAAAGCGAGTCGCTGCAATGGAATGGTTCGGCGGCTGATGAGAGCATGATCGCGCTGCCGCTCGTGATCATGCGGCAAGTCGAGGACGGCGCCGGGGGCACGATCCCTGCGCGCTCGCACGAAGTCTGGTTCGGCCCGCCGGAGCGCGCGCGCGGCGCCGTCGAGGCTTTGTCTGCGCAGGGGCGCCTCGCGGGTGATCAGAGCCTTGCCCATATCCTCGCCCGGGCCGGATTGAGCGACAGTTTCGCCGCGCGCGAACAGGCCGGGCTCGACCTCCGTGCCGCCGAGATCGAAGTGGAGCAGCCGACACGGTTCGACAATGTGGAAATCGGCATCCAACCGAGCCGGGAAGCGGCGCTTTCCGCCGTTCTCGACCATAATGCCGAGGCTCGTCCCGGCTTCGATCCGCAATGGCTCTATCTGCCGCTGGAGAGCCGCATTACCGGCCCCGGATTGCCGGATGACGCGCGCGGGCGGGTTCACGCGATCTATGCGCATGCATCCTTCGATCAACTCGAGGCGTTCTATCATCGCATGCGTGAAACGGGCCGCATCAGCCCCGATGTGAGCTTCGACATGCTGTTGCGCGAAGCCGGAATCGCGGGACGCTTCGCTGCCGCGCGCCAGCAGGACGCGGATGATCAGGCGCCAAGGCAGGCGCAGGAAGTGACGGACATCGTGCCCTCGGATCCGGATGATTCCGGGCCGCCATCGCATTTTCCGCCCCCGGTCCGGGTCGAATCCGGGTCACTGACCTTCTCCCCTGAAATCGACCTAGAGGATCCCGCCGAGATCATCGATTTCGTGCGCGCCCGTCGGCTCGAAAGCTGGGAAGGCGACGGGCTCGACGACATCGATCCCGATGCGCTCGACGCGGCGGCGGCGACGCTCTACGCGCTCGATTTCCGTTCGCCGGGCGGGATCGGTTTCTTCGATGATGATCTGCGCATCGCGATCGAGGCGATCCGTCGCGCCGGTGGTCGGGCTTTTCCCGACCCGGTCGCGCCCGGCGAGCCCGGTCATGAGGCGATGCCGCGTGCGACCGATTACGGCCTGCCGGATCGGGGTTACGTCTATGTCGGCATGGATGATGCGGGTCATCCCGTCTGGCGCGGCGAGGACGGGCGCCATGTCGGGCCGTTCGCCCGCGAGCCCGCCGGCGATTTCGCCAATCCGGCGGCGGAATCCGGGCCGGAGCTGATGCGTTTTCCCTTCAACCCGACGGCGCCGGGTTCGCTCGTGCCGCTGGCGCCGCCCGGCGCACTTGCTTCTTACGATCCGGGTATGACGGGGCCCGTCTCGCGCGAAGACCTGCCACCGGAATCGCGGGATATGCTCGATACCCTGATCGGCATGATCCGGGATGCCGGTTTCGATCTGCGGGGCGGTTTGAACGTCTCCATACGCGAACCGTTCGCGGGATTGCAGGTCCTGCGCAGTACCGGAGCGGTGGGGCTCGACACGCTGCGCGCGCTGAATGCGCGGCGCGGCGACATCATGCAGGCGGCGGCGGGCGGCGATGTGCGTACGCTGCTCGACATCTTCGCCCATGCGCTGGGCGTCGGTGCGCGGATCGGGGAGGGGCTGCACGAGCCGCAACTCGTGCGCCTTGCCTTGCAGGAACTCATCGGCCTGCGCGGGCTGGGGATCAATTCGGCCCTGCAATGGAAGGCGCAGACGCTCGAGGAATATGCCGAACGCTCGTTCATCGGCGAGGAATCGCCGTTCCGGTTTGCCCCCGATAGCGAGACTCTCGCCCTCGATCAGCAGAATCCGGGCTTCGCTGAAGTCAGGGGCCGGCTTGCCCTCGACGTCACGCCGCTGACGCAAGAGGAAGCTGCGGGGGCGGTCGATATCTTCGGTCACAGCGACGGCGCGATGTTCAGGCTCAATGCCGATCTGCGCATCGGCAAGACGATGTTCGAGTTCTACACGCCGTCATTCGAAATCGGCCCGTTCGGCATGCCGGGCGCCGAGTATCGCGAGGAACTGGCCAGCGAGATCGTCATTCCGGCCGGCAGTATCCTGCCGCGCGAATTCATTGCCGTGATCGACCGCGCCGTGGGCGACGGGCGCTTCGCCATGCGGTTCCAGACCCCTTATGTTGACAATCCGGAAGAGCAGGCCGTCCTTGCCGAGCAGGTCCGTGCCGGTCTCGAAAGCGGTGAACCGCTTGCCGGGCAGCCCGGTTTCCTCGAGGATTTCGGCCCGCAGAACGTCGAGGCGACGCACAGGCCCGGTTTCCGTGCGCGGCTCTCGGCGCCGCCGGGCCGCATACCGGGCGGGCGCGATACGATCGATGCGAACTTCCTGCCCTCGGAGCATTTCGTGAACTGGATCGTCGCGCTGGTGAGCGGCGGGGCGGTGCATCTGCCGATGGACCGCG
>PXAW01000339.1 GCA_003567055.1 Hyphomicrobiales bacterium | reverse complement strand
GAATGCAACTTTCTGAAGGCTGTCAATTATGAGGCCTCAGTGAAGGCGGCTATGCGCCCCATTCCGGTCGTTCACCGTCCCGGGACTCGACCCTGAAACCGGTTAGTCTGCATTCTCCGAATTGTCGTGAAAGCACCAGCTACGAATGCGGCACAAACCAACCGGCTTTCAGGCTGGCTCAACAGATTACAGTGCAATCAGGAGGCGAAGCGTGGGTGGCATACCCGCTTTCCATCCGTCCCCGACCCATCCGCCCCAGTACCGCATCCGCCGACGGAACAAACCTGCACTGTTGTTTCAAAAAAACTAATCTCACACAATAAAGCTTGGAACATTAGAGGCCGTCTTCAACTTGAAAGATATCATTATCGATAAAGGAGGCGAGCATGGAAATCTTCTGGTTTTGGCTGATTGTGATCCTGCTCCTGATTGCCATCCTGGCATTGCCGTCTTGGTCTTATACACGTGATAGATGGCCATACAACACGCGTTATTCTTATGCTCCGAGCGCAATTATGGGCCTCCTCGCCTTTTTCCTGATCTTTCTGTTCTGGTTTGGCCTCATTGCCGTCTGGATTCCTTGGGCCGCAACGACGCCACCGCCGATGTGATCTGGTGCCGGAACGCTTTTTGGTGGCGCCCGGATGTTTTGTTCGGCGCGCCTGCGGTGAAGCCCATTTGCTTCAGCCATGATGCCCGAATCTGAGAGGTCAGGCGACGATCGTCCGTCGTCGCCTGATTTGGAACAGGCGTCGTGATTTCAATCTGAAGCGCTTCGGCTCGGCTGGTAGCGTCTATGCGCCCTCCCGCCGCCGCAGCAACGTCATCGGACAGATCGGATGGGAGCGCTCTCATGGTTCGCAAGGTGTTGACGGTAACGATCAATCCTGCGGTGGACGTTACCACCGAGGTCGAGGCGCTTGAGCCGAAGAAGAAGCTGCGTTGCGCCCCGCCGCGCTACGATCCCGGCGGCGGCGGCATAAACGTGGCGCGCATGATCGCGAATCTCGGTGGAGATGGTTGCGCCTTCGTGGTCGCGGGCGGCTCCTCCGGAAAAATGCTGCGCGAGCTGTGCGAGGAGGAAGGGCTCGAGACGGAGTGGTTCGAGATCCCCGACCGTACCCGCGAGCTGCTCAAGGTCCTCGCGTGCGACACGGGCGAGATGTACCGGTTCGTGCTTCCCGGTCCCGCCATCGAGGCGCGGGACCAGGACGCGATCCTCGATCGAATCGGCGCGCTCGCCGGCGATTTCGAGTGGGTCGTCGCGAGCGGGAGCCTCGCGCCGAACATGCCCTCGGATTTTCACGCCAGGCTCGCCCGCCGCGTTCGGGATGCCGGCGCGCGCTTCGTCGTCGATACGTCGGGCGCGGCTCTGAAGGAGGCGGTGGGTGCGGGCGTCCACCTGATCAAGCCCGACATGCACGAGGCCTCCGAGCTCGCGGGGCGCGACGTAGCGCAGGCGCGCGAGCACCAGGAGGCACTTCTCGACGCGCTCCTCGATCGCGGCGCGGATATCGCGATCGTAACGCTCGGCCCCGAGGGCGCCATCGCCGCGGATCGCGACGGCGCACGCCTGCGCCTGCGCCCGCCCCATGTACAGGAGAAGAGCCCCGTCGGGGCCGGTGACGCCTTCCTCGGGGCCGCCGTGCACGCGCTTTCCCAGGGCGAGAGCCTTGAGCAGGCCGTCCGCCTCGCCGTCGCGGCCGCCGCCGCCACCGTCGAAACCAAAGGCACGCAGGTCACGACGCGCGACGCGATCCTGGAGCTGCGCGAGCGGGTAAGACAGGATTGAGGGCGCGCTCATGACCCTGTTCCTCGTCACGCTTGTTCCCTTCGCGGCTCTGTTCACGCTGCTGATCCCGTTCCGCCTCCCGGCTTACAAGGCCGCGCCGATTGCCTATGCGATCAGCGTCGCGATCGCGCTCTTCCTCTGGGATCTGTCCGGGGCCGTCGTCGCGGCCAGCGTGATCAACGCGCTGATTGTTTTCCTCGAACTTCTCCTGATCGTCGTCTTCGCGCTGCTGGTACTCAACGTCATGATCGAGACCGGCGCGCTCGACACTGTCAAGGCCGTGATCGCGTCGATCACCGAGGACAAGCGCGTGCTCGCGATGCTGCTCGCCTGGGCGCTCGTCGGCTTCATCGAAGGCATTGCCGGGTTCGGCACACCCGCCGTCATCGCAGCCCCCGTGCTGGTATATTTCGGACTCAGCCCCCTCAAGGCGGTGGCGATCTGTCTCATCGGCAACAGCACGGGGGTGCCCTTCGGCGCGGCGGGAACCCCTGTGGTGATCGGCTTCGCGGGGCTTGGTCTCGACGATGCGACGATCTCCGACGCCGTGCTCTACGCCGCTGCCGCGCACGCGGCCGCATCGATCGTCATCACCGGCGCGATCGCCTATATCGTTACGATGGAAAAGCCGAAGGGGAGCTTTAGCGCCTTCCTGCCCTTCGCCGTGTTCTCGGCGCTCGCCTTCAGCCTGCCCTATCTCGCGGTGGCCGCGCTGGTGGGGCCGGAGCTGCCCGCCATCATCGGCGGCATCGTGGCGCTCGTGCTGATCTCCTTCGCGGCGCGGCGCGGCTTCCTCGCCCCGTCCACGCCCGACGAGTTGAAGATCGACGCATCCGGGGCGGAGCAAGACGGCGAGCGCGGCGACAAGGGCGAGCGCGCGCAGTCGCGGGAAAGCGTCTTGCCCGGAACGATCCTGCGCAGCTTCGCGCCCTTCATCGTGATGGCGATCGCGCTCATCGTCTCGCGCACGGCGCCCGGCCTGCGGGAATGGCTCGAGGGCGTGACGATCGCATTCGGTGAGTTCGCCGGAGCCGAGCTCGAAGGCCTCACGCCGCTCTACACGCCCTATTTCTATCTGGCGCTCGCCTTAGTCACTGCGCTCGTCCTCCTGCCTGTCGATCGGGGCAATCTCGTGGAGGCCGTCTCGGCCACCTGGAACAAGATCCGCACGGCGGCGATCGTTCTGATCTTCATCATCGCGCTCACCCAGCTCCTCGTCATCTCCGACATGAACGAGGCTGATCTGCCCTCGATTCCGCAGGTGCTCGGCGAGGGCTTCGCGGATCTCCTCGGCGATGTCTTCGTCATGTTCGGCGCCTTTCTCGGTGCGCTCGGCTCCTTCATGACCGGCAGCGCCACGGTCTCAAATCTGCTCTTCGCCAGCCTTCAGGAAGATGCCGCGCGGGCGCTCGGTCGACCGGTGGCGGTTCTGCTGGGGCTCCAGTTGATCGGGGCCGGGGTGGGCAACATGATCTCGCTCTCGAACATCGCCATGGCGTCGGGCGCCGCAGGGCTTGAGTCGCGCGAGGGAGAGGTGATCCTCGAGACGGTTCTCCCCCTGCTGGTGGTGTGCCTGGTCGCAGGCGCGGTCTTCTTTTTCTGGTAGGACGGCGGCACGCGGCTGCAGTGATCGTCTCGGCCACGTTGCGCACGCAACTCCTGCCGTTGGGGCTCACGAAGCGCGCCGTCAGGACCATGGCGGGTTCTCCTCGATGTCGTCGACCTTAGACGGTGGACGCAGCATTCGATGTACCAGGGATTGCACATGCCGGGGATTGCGCAGGCAAATTCCCCTCGGGCATGCGTTCCTGCGCGCTGCAATGCTGTCGCTGGAGGCGCAGGAGCGATCGGAGCCGGCTTCGCGACGCCGGGAACCCCTGCGCATCCGCCCGCGTTTTCAGGCTTGAAGGGCGCCCGCAGCAGGACGGAGAGAGCGACGATTTCATTACAGGGAAGATCCCCGCCGCCCGTCGCGCCGGTCCCGTCGCGATCGCCTGCTGCGGCGAGACGAAGCAGGAGCGCGCTTCCGCAGTGGCGCGCGGGACGCGTTCGACCACGTCTTGACCGAGCGTCTCGTCAGCCGATCGCCGCCGGTCGAGAGTTGATGCACAAACACCCAGGCAACAACCGCGATGTCAGGCGAAATACCCGCCAGGAAGACCCGTGTTTTGCGACAGCCTCGCCCTTCGTGATCCGTGAGGCGCATCGATCATGACGAACCGCCTGAAGGAACATCTCGCGCATGCGCTTTCGTGGCGCTTCGAGCGTCGGATGCATTCGCCCGCGACCATTCTGTGGGCGGCCCGGATGACCGGCGGTCGTTTGCGCGCCATGGACGCGGAGGAGATCGCCGCCTTGCAGGCGCGCCGCGTTCGCGACCTCGTCGCGCATGTGGCCTCGCACTCACCGTTCTACAGGACGCGGCTGCGTGAGGCGAAGATTCAGCCGGAGAGAGTCGAGAAGCTCGGCGATCTCGCGGGGCTGCCCTTTACGACCGGGGGCGACCTGCAGAAGGACCCCGCGCACATCCGCTGCGCGCCGCAGCGGGAGGCGGCGGCGAGCTTCCTCAGCGCAGGGACGACGGGCGCGCCCAAACGCATCGATTATTGCTTCGGGGACGTTCAGGCGGCGGCCAATACCGGAGCGCTTCTGATGCGCTCGGAAGTCGGGGATGGTCCGGTCGCCGCTGCGATCGCGATGCCGCTGCAGCACGGTCTCTGGATCGGTTGGCGGCACGTCGTCTGGACCATCGAGCGCGCCGGCGGTCTCGCGCTGACGCTCGGCGCGCACGATGCCGGGGCGGTGGCAGAGAACATGTTGCATTACCGCACGAACCAGCTGATGACGACCCCTTCCTTCGCGCTTTCGCTTGCGCGGGCCTTCGGGCGGGGCGAGCGACCGCCGCTATCGCGCATAGTGCTCGGCGCCGACGTTCTCGATCGCGAGACGATCCGGGAGCTCGCCGAGGCCTTTCCGGGGGCGGAGATCCACAGTTCCTACGGCACGACCGAACTCGGCGTCGGGCTCGGGACGGGCTGGGACAGCGAAACCGCGATCGTCTTCAACGAGCTCGCGGTCGGCGTCGAAATCGTCGATCCGGAAACGGGCGAGCCGGCCGAAGAGGGCGAGCTCGTCTACACCACCCTGGCGCGGCGCATGATGCCGCTGCTGCGCTACCGCTCGGGCGATCGCGCACGATTTGCCCCGCACGGGGCGCCCTACGCCTTTCGCGCCGTCGAAGTGCTCGGCCGCATGGACGAACTCCTCCTCGTCGCCGGCAGCAACCTTCCTGCGGCCGAGATCGCCGACGAGGCGCGGAGGCTCGTGGACGATCCGGGCTTGCGCGTTGCCATTCGCCTCGATCGGCGCGAGCGCCCGGAGCGCCTGACCCTGCGCATCGGCGCCGCAATCGATGAGGAGCGCCTGCGCGCGCGCCTGTTCGACCGTTTTCCGCGGCTTGCCGAGCACGTGCACAACGGCGAGCTCCGTCTCGAGATCGAGACCGGGTGCGATCTTTCGAGCCAGCTCAAGCCGCTCGCGATCGAGCGCGGTTGAACGCTTCGTAACCTTGGGGGGCAGCCTCATACTGGCCCTGGCGCGACTTGCCCCTGCAAGGCGGATATGGCGATGAGAGGAAACGAGATCAGCGCCGGCGAGAGGTGCATTCGCATGATCTTTCCCTTCGCTTCCGGTCAGGACAACCTTTCCGGAAAAGAGAGATTCTGTCCGTATGCGGCTTCATGCGGCATCTGGAGGATCGGAACAAAACGAGGCTTGGTTGATTGCGAAAAGAGGAACGCGTCGAAGGCCGACAGGAGGGGTTATGCACCAGGAAACCAACAACCGCGTAGAAGTCGCCAGGAAAATGCAGGAGCGCCTGAGGCAGCTTTCCGGGCATGTGCGCAACGACATCGATTCAACACGGGACGAGGGGCTGCGCGCGGTGCTGGAGACCAGCCAACATATGCTGGAGGGATTGGAGAAGGCCTTCGCGCGTCATGCCCTCGAGAATCCGAACAGTCCGGAGCAACCTTGAAGCGTCCGGCCCGGCCAGCGGTTCAGTCCGCTGCGGTCGGGCCGCAAGCCTCCAGCGGTTTCGTCCGCCGCCAGCGCCCCGCCTTGCCCCACAGCCGCTTCAACAGCCAATGCATCGGCAGATAGACCACGATCGGCAGCAGCAGCATGAAGAGCCCGAGATAGATCAGATCCGGCAAGGTGTCCTGCGGATCGGTCAGGCCGTACACGGAGTTGATGTTGGCCTCCGGATCCGTGACGAGGTAAGTCACGGGCAGGACGATCCAGCCCAGCAGCCATTGCCAGAACAGGGCGCGCTCGTCGTAGCCCTGGCAGTACAGCATCCAGATGATCAGCGGTGGCAGCGCGAAATGGAAGCCGGAAAGGATGCGCAGGTACAGCTCCAGATCCGGATCGAACATGTAGGCCGCGAGCCCGGTCACGTGTCCCCCCGTGACGAAGTCGACGAGCCAGAGCGTTTCCATCGGAAGCACTCCGACTGCCATCATAGAATAGAGCAGACGGTTGCCCGTCCAGGCGCAGATGACGAGCGCGAACAGCGCAATGTCCGAGAACCAGAGAAAGTTGGTCGGGCCGTAATAGTGCCAGTAGACTGGGATGAGGATGATCGTCCAGAGCGTGAGCGGAACCGTGATCGCCACCGGGTACGCTGGGATGCACCCCGGGCGCGGCAGAAACGCGTTGCTGACTTCCAATCCAGTCCTCCAAATGCTCGAAACCCGAGGCGATCGACCGCTCCGGCGGGCGCAAGCCTCGACGGGGGATGATCCGCCCGCTCTGCCCTACCCGCGCCTGTCGGCGCCTTGTTCAACCTCTCCGTCAGCGTTCGCCCCGATCAACGGTCGACGAAACCTGCCGTGAGACGTAGAGTTGCTCACCCATCATCTCAATCAAGTCGAATTGGGTCTCGATGAAATCGATATGCTCCTCCTCGTCCTTGAGAACGGAGCGGAACAGGTCGAAGGTGCCGAGATCACCGGCGTCGCGACTCTCGGCGGCAGCGCGGTCGTAGTAGTCTCGCGCTTCGTTCTCCATCTTGAGCTGGGTTTCGAACACCGCTCGCAGCGTCTCGTCCTGGCTGATATCGTCGAGATCGTGGACATTGGCCACGCCCTCCAGAAAAAGGATCCTGTCGAGAAAACGCTTGGCGTGCGCGCGCTCTTCCTCGATTTCGGCTTCCATGCGCCGGGCCAGCTGTTCGAGCCCCCAATCCTCGAATTTGGCGGCCTGCAACATGTAGGTGTTGACGGTCGTCAACTCCATCGTCAGCGCCCGCTGAAGGTGCTTGAGCGATACGTCTGAACCCTTCATCGTGATCTCCTGCTGTCGGTACGTCGTTTGTCGTCGGGCGGTGGGGATACGTGTGACGAGCCAACCGACCCGGAAAATGGTGGTCGTTGCGACAACGACGCAAAGCCGAGGCGCGTTCCGCTCAAAGGCCATCAGGATCGCCTGTCGGGGTCGTTGCCGCGACCGCGCGCCTCGCGGCAGGTACGGCTTCCGCTTCGTAAAGCCCAAAGAGCGAAATCGCGACGAGAACTGTCCGGGGGATGAGCGCAGAGGCGAGAACGCGCCGAAGATGCGGTTATCGAACCAACAGTGAAAAGGATCCGGTGACGTTACGCGGAGCGCCAAACACTTCTCGCACATGAAAAAACTGGTGCGGCCGAAGATCAGGTAAGTATTTTCACGTGACGGCGCAGTCAATTGTCTGGTCAATTTTCTCCGGGAACTTCGGCGGTGTCGTTGCGTTCCAGCACAGTTGCAAAAGTTACCGAGCCTCCGGGGCCTGCCGTAAAAGCGGTCGAGGGTCGGTGGTCTGAGCTCAGGGAAACGACATGCTGCGCACCCTCGACGACCTCCAGATCAAGGAACGGCGCGTGCTGGTGCGCGCCGATCTGAACGTTCCCATCAAGGACGGGAAGGTGACGGACAGCCAGCGCATCCGCGCCGCCGCGCCGACGATCCGCGAAATCGTGGAGCGCGGTGGTACGCCGGTGGTGATGTCGCATTTCGGCAAGCCCAAGGGCGAGCGCGATCCTTCGCTCTCCCTGCGGCAGGTGGCGGACGAACTCGCCGCCGCGCTCGACGGCATCGACGTCGTCTTCGCCGAGAATTACGATCAGGCCCACGCGCTTCTCGACGATCTGGAGCCAGGCAAGGCCGTTCTCATCGAGAATTTGCGCTTTCATTCCGGCGAAAAGGACGATGACGAGGATTTCGCCAAGGTTCTGGCCGGGTTGGGCGACGAGTACGTCGACGACGCGTTCTCGGCCGCGCACCGGGCGCATGCCTCCATCGTGGGCGTGCCGAAGCTGCTTCCTTGCGCTGCCGGACGCCTGATGGAGCGCGAGATCCGCAGTCTCGAAGAGCATCTCGCCGATGCGCAGCGGCCCTTCGCCGCGATCGTGGGCGGCGCGAAGATCTCCTCCAAGTTCGGGCTGCTGCGGAGCCTGATCCGCCGCGTCGACACGCTGGTGCTGGCCGGCGGGATGGCCAATACGCTTCTCGCCATGGAGGGCAAGAGCGTCGGCAAGTCGATCCGCGAGGATGATGCGCACGACGAGGCGCGGGAGATCAGCGAGGCTGCGCGCGAGCACGGCTGCGAAATCGTGCTTCCCAGCGACGTCGTCGTCGCGCGGGAAATGCAGGCGGATGCGCCGAGCGAGACCGTCTCGATCGATGCCGTCCCCGACGATGCGATGATCCTCGATCTCGGCCCCGACAGCATCGCCCGTATCCGCGAAATCCTCAAGGGTGCCCGCACCCTCGTCTGGAACGGCCCGCTCGGCGCGGCCGAGGTTTCCGGCTTCGAGCGCGCGACGCACGAGGTGGCGAAGCACGTTGCGGAACGTACCCGCGACGAGAGCCTGATCAGCGTCGCCGGCGGCGGCGAGACCGGAGCCGCTCTCGCGGAGGCGGGCGTGCGGGACGACTTCACCTACGTTTCGCTAGCCGGCGGCGCTTTTCTCGAATGGCTTGAGGGCAAGGAATTGCCGGGCGTCGAGGCGCTGCGAGCCTAACCGGACGCGCTCTCGCGTCCAGTCGCTTCACAAGTTTCAAGGAGAGCACAAATGACAGCACGCGTCGCCATCAATGGCCTGGGCCGCATCGGCCGGGCAACGCTCAAGCTGGTTCTGGAGGATCCAGGGCTGGAACTGGTCGCCGTCAACGACATCGCCGACTCGGAAAACCTCGCCTATCTCTTGAAGTTCGACACGGTCTACGGCCGCTACGAGAAGTCGGTCGAAACCGGCGAGAACGAGCTTCGGATCGACGGCCGCGCCATCAAGGTGCTCAGCGAGAAGGATCCCGCGAAGCTGCCCTGGGGCGACATGAAAGTCGACATCGTCTTCGAGTGCACCGGGATATTCACCAAGGCGGAGGAGCTGCGCAAGCACGCGGAAGCGGGAGCCCGGAAGGCGATCCTGTCTGCGCCCGCCAAAAGCGAGATGGCGACGGTCATTCCCGGCGTGAACGAGACGCAGGGGGATGTCGATATCGTCTCCTGCGGCAGCTGCACGACCAACGCCATCGCCCCGGTCGTGGAGGTGATGGGCAGGCGCATCGGCATTCACAAGGCGATCATGACCACGGTGCATGCCTACACGATCTCGCAGAGCATCGTCGATGGCCCGGCCAAGAAGATGCGGCGGGGCCGGGCGGGCGCCGCCAATCTCGTGCCGGCTTCGACGGGCGCGGCGAAGGTGACGACGAAGGCACTGCCGCAGCACGAGGGCAAGTTCGACGGACTCGCGATCCGCGCGCCGATCCCGGTGGGCTCGATCGCCGACGTGACCTTCGTGACGGAGCGCGCGACGAGCGTCGAGGAGATCAACGACATCTTTCGCGAGGAAGCGGAAAGCGAGCGCTATCGGGGGATCCTCGGTGCGAGCGACGACCTGCTCGTTTCCTCCGACATCATCAAGGACCCACGCGCCTCGATTGTCGATCTGGACAGCACGCGCGTTGTCGACGGCGATCTCGTCAAGATCCTGAGCTGGTACGACAACGAGTGGGCCTACGCCGCGCAGATGCTGCGCCAAGCAATGAACATGACGCAGCAGTAGCGGCTGGAAGGCGCAGGAATAATGGCTAAGGATTCCAAAGGCGGCGACAAGGGGCCGGCGTGGCACGCATTCGAGCCCGACGAGGCGCTGGACGAACTCGGCGTCGATGCGGAAAAGGGGCTGAGTGACGACGAGATCGAGAAACGCCGGGAAAACTACGGCGAGAACCGTCTCACTCCCAGTTCCCAAAGCTCGACGTTTCGGCGCTTCATCAGCCAGTTCAACAATCTCTTCATCTATCTTCTGCTCATCGCCGGCGTGGTCACGGCAGCGCTCGGAGAGTGGCTCGACAGCGGGGTCATCTTCGCTGTCGTGCTGATCATCGCGATCATCGGCTTTGTCCAGGAGGGCAAGGCCGAGCGCGCATTGGACAGCGTTCGCGAGATACTTTCGCAAAAGGCCTGGACGCGGCGTGATGGCAAACGCCGCGAAATCGACTCGGAGGAGCTCGTCCCGGGCGACATCGTGATCCTGGAAGCCGGCGACCGCGTGCCGGCCGATGTGCGCCTGGTCAAGACGCGCAATCTTCAGGCCCAGGAAGCGGCGCTGACGGGGGAATCCACTGCGGTCGAGAAATCGACGGAGCCAGTGGAGAATGATGCCGAACTTGGCGACCGGGCGAGCATGGCCTATTCGGGAACCGTCGTCACCGCCGGCCAGGGAACCGGCGTCGTCGTGGCGATCGGCGATGACACTGAGATCGGCCGCATCAGCGGCATGCTGTCCGACGTGGAGAAGCTCAAGACGCCGCTGATGCAGCGCCTCGACGCCTTCACAAAGGTCCTGAGCGTGATCATCGTGGGGCTCGCAATCCTGACCTTCGGTATCGGAACGCTGCTCTGGGAGCGCGAATGGACCGAGATGTTCTTCGCCGCCGTCTCTATCGCGGTGGCCGCCATTCCCGAGGGACTGCCCGCAGTGATGACCGTGACGCTGGCGATCGGCGTCGAGCGCATGGCCGGACGCAATGCCATCATCCGCCGCCTTCCTGCGGTCGAAACGCTGGGTGCCCTCACCACCATTTGCGCAGACAAGACCGGCACGCTCACCCGCAACGAGATGACCGCGAAGACGGTGCGCACCGCCGATCACGACATCGAAGCGGAAGGGGTCGGCTACGAACCCCATGGCGGCTTCACGCTGGACGGCGAGGAGATCCGGATCGAGGATTACGATATCGCCTGCGAGATAATCCGCGCCGGGCTCCTGTGCAACGATGCCGTGGTTGAGCGCAAGGACGACGCGTGGAAGCCGGAGGGCGACCCGACGGAGGCGGCGCTGATCGTGCTGGCGCGCAAGGCGGGCTTTGAGCCGGACCGCGAGAACGGCGACTGCCCGCGCGTGGACGTCATCCCCTTCGCCTCGGAACGGCGCTACATGG
>PXAW01000261.1 GCA_003567055.1 Hyphomicrobiales bacterium | reverse complement strand
TCCCGAAGCGCCGGTGCAAGGCGTCCGTCCCATCGCCGCAATAATCCGATGCGCGCTCGGAATAAAGAACTACCTCGGCACCCGTTTCCGCGAAGGCCGAGCACATCTTCATGACATGAACATTGTTCGCGGCATCGGATGGCATGGCCGAATTTGGTATGTAGGCCAGCTTTACCCTTTGCCCGGGACTGAAGGGCATAACCGCCGGAAAAAGGACCCGCGAAAGTGAGTTGCGACATTCTTGCGCAACTTCTTTCCCTTCCAATTCCAGCCAAGTGATGGCTTCGATCGCCTGTCGCATCAAGCGGCTCGAGACAGCGGGATAACCGTCATTGGCGCGTTCGGCCGTCATCGAATCCGCAGCCGCCTTCACCGACCTCACAAGCGCGCCGGGATCAGTTTCGCTTATGAAGCCGAATTGGCTTGCGAGAAGTCGAATATCAGGGTGCTCCGCACAGGCCGTCGCGCCGTGATGCTTCGTCCAACGCACATGTGGACTTCTTCTGAAGCTGCGGGCATTGCCAATCACGGCGTGGGGGATCTCGGCGCGCCACAGCACATACATCAGGCTGAATTGATCGCGCTCCGGGCCGATGATGTATTCCTTGAACCACAACTCGTTAATCCGGCGCGTGACCGGCGTATCGCGGCGGACCAGAAAGGCGTTTTCCAGAAGGCCCCATCGGCGTGGGAACTGCTCCTTTGTCAGGCGCTTACGGAAGTCCTCCGCTCGGGACCTGTCAACCTTGCCGAGCTTCAGGCATTCCTCGATCTCGGCGAAGACGCAATCGCGCTCGAAATGCGGATAGCCCGCGACATCGAGGCCCTGAAGCGCATCGGCAGCCATCTTCTGAACATCGGGCTCAGTGATCGTCAGGCTCGCATCGAGATAGACGCTGATATCATGATCGGGCAGGTAGCGATGCGGCAACAGCTTGGGCAGGCGCGACGCGCGGCGCGGGCTCAGCCCCAGCGTATCGAGATGCACGATCTCCCATTTATCCGACTTGAGATCGGGATTGTCGGTGAACAGGATATAGCGCGCCGCGGGGTCCATGGCCTCCGGCTCCTTGAGCGACTCGTAATCGCCCACGAGCACCGAGTAGACGACGATGCGCGCCTCTGCAGACGCGGAGCCCGGGCGCGCGTCGGTCGTCGCATCAGCCGCCGCAGGCACGCCGGGATCGTCCGCCTGCCCGGCTGTCGGAGGACTGGGGGGCGTGGCCGCCTCGGGCGGGCTGAACATGCGCCACCCGCCCAGCCCTTCGAAAAGCCGGTGCTGCTCGGGCCGCTCCAGAAGGATATCGGACGCAGGCAGCGGCGGCGTCTCGGACAGCAGCTCCTTGAGCGGGGCGGTGGCGCGCTCTGCTTCCAGATGGTCGAGGAACCAGGCCCGCCCGCGCGCTTGCATGGCGCGCATCGCCTCGGGGTCCTCGAGCCAGCGGGCGAGCGTTTCCTTCAGCGTGTGCGCAAAGATCTCCGCCACCGCCCCGGCCTTGATCGTATCCATCAGCGCCGGCGTCGGCTGCGCCAGCACAAGAAGCCCCATCGCCAGCGCATCGACCATCTTGGCGGGCAGCTGGTAACTCGCCATGAGGCTGGACTCGCGTTGCAACAGCACACAGATATCCCCGATGGCCACGACATCGGCGATATCGTCATAGGGTTGGTCCGGCAGGAAGCGGATATCGGCGCCCTCGATCGCGGCCAGCTCGTCCTTCAGCTTCGGATCGGGGAAATCGCCCGCGATAACGTAGCACAGATCATCCCGCCCCACCGCGGCGACGGCCCGGGCGGTTTCGATCACCCCCTTGTGGCGCCTCGGCGTGCCGAAGAACAGCACAACGCTCTTGTCCTGTGGAATGCCGAAGCGTTCACGGCTGGCACGGCGGCGTTCGGGCGACGGGGTAAACTGCGCAGCCGCCCGCGCATGCGGGATGACCGCCCCCCCGTACCGCGCCTGCAACGCCGGGTTCGACACCGTGGTCCCGTCAAAGATATCCCACAGCCCCACGGCCGCGCGTGTCCAGTCCTTGCCGGTCAGGTCTTCCCAGCGCGGCCGGCCGCCATGCTGCTCCAGCAGAGCCTCCAGCGCCAGCGGCGCCTCGGCCTGAACCGCGCCCAGTTCCTCGTCGTCGATATCGAGGATCACCCGCGCATCCCAGACCAGCTTGTAGAGCAGCCCGAACAGGATGTTGGGAAAACGCGGCTTGGACAGATGCACGATGTCATAGGG
Organism: Hyphomicrobiales bacterium; assembly: GCA_003567055.1. Taxonomy (GTDB): domain Bacteria; phylum Pseudomonadota; class Alphaproteobacteria; order Rhizobiales; family Beijerinckiaceae; genus Saliniramus. Next base: position 267 of record PXAW01000261.1, on the reverse strand, counting down.
ATGTGCCAGAACATGCTCCAGCGCCTGGCGCGGAAATGCCGCCTCATCCGCGACATGGATCATGTGGCAGGAAAATTCCGCCTCCCGGATCGGCGCCCACAGCGCATCGCCCCAGCGCGGGAAGGTCGCGCCGATGATTTCGGTCTCGGCGACTTGGCGCCACAGATCGGCCAGAGTGCGCACACGGCCGGCGGCATTATGCGACAGCTCCCAGCCGCAGACCGCCACGCGCGGCGTCTGCTCACGGCGCACATGGCGCCATCCTCG
>PXAW01000041.1 GCA_003567055.1 Hyphomicrobiales bacterium | reverse complement strand
GACCGCGCACCAAGCCGCGCGCCCTCAACGCGGCACTGCCGTTCGCGCGCGGCGCGCATCTGGTGATCTATGATGCGGAGGATATTCCCGAGCCGGGCCAGTTGCGCCTTGCTGCGGAAACCTTCGCCGCGCTCGGCCCCGACACCGTCTGCCTGCAGGCACGGCTCGCAATCGACAACGATTCCGACGGCATTCTGCCCGGCTGTTTCGCGGTGGAATACGCCGCCTTGTTCGACGTGATCAATCCCGGCTTCCTGCGGCTCGGCCTGCCGGTTCCGCTCGGAGGCACTTCCAATCATTTCCGGATCGAGGCCCTGCGCGGGGCCTGCGGCTGGGATGCCTGGAACGTGACGGAAGACGCCGATCTCGGCCTGCGGCTGGCCCATATGCGCCTTGCCACGGCAGATCTCCCGGCAACCACCTGGGAGGAGGCGCCGGTGGGTCTGCGGGCATGGCATGCGCAGCGCAAACGCTGGATGAAGGGCTTCCTGCAAACCGCGATCACGCATACGCGCGATCCCCTGCGGTCCGTTCGGGCGATGGGGATGGTGCGCTATCTGGTCGTGCTGGCCTGTACCTTCGGGGCCGTCTTCTCGGCCATGGCCTATCCGTTGTTCTTCTTCACCGGTCTGGCCGCTCTCGCAACACCGGTTTCCCTGACGTTCGGTCATGCCCCGTTCTGGCTGGACTGGTTCCACAAGGGGGTGACGGGCCCTTACGGGCTCCTGATCTTCACCGTCGCCGGGGTCACCTTCTGCCTCGGCGTCGCGGCCACATTGGGGCCGGCCCTGATCGGGGTGGTCCGGCGCGGGCGAACGGGGCTGCTGGCGCGGCTCCCGCTGCTGCCGTTCTATTATCTGCTCGTCAGCGCTGCCGCCTGGTGCGCCCTGCGGGAATTGTTCACGGATAGCTCCGGCTGGCACAAGACGCCGCACGGCGCGGGCAGTCGCCGGTGCCGACCGGCTCTGCCCGCAGGCCGGCCTCAGGAAAGCCGGTGACGCATGTTCTGGTGGTTCTTCGAGATCCGCTTGGCAGCGACGTAGTAGATCGCGGCATAAACATTGTCGAGCAGATGCGCGAGGACGGGATCACCCTCTTCACGCACCACGCTGGCGAGTTCACCGATGCGCTCGGCGACGTCATCGAGATTGTCTTTGTTGTCGTCGTACTGGATATGCATGTCTGCGCCCCTGGTTGTTATTTGTTCAAGCTGCTTTTGCGATAAAGCGAACGCGTTCGCGCGCGCCGTCGACGATGATGTCTTCGTGAATGCCCGCGCGCCCGCGAATATCGGCGAGTGCCTCGGCGGTGACGTCCCACAGGCCCACGGCAATCGGGCCGGTTTCGAAAGCGGTCGAGCGTGCGAGTACTTCCGGTGCCCAGCCGATCCGGCGATAGATGCGCTGCATATGCGGTTCGAAAATGCCGATATACTGCGTGAGGCCGGCCCGCAGGCCGATCTCGCACATGGCAATGGCGATTTCGCAGGTCGCGCGGTCGAGCCGTGTCGGTGTGAGTTTGCGCCGGCTCCCGGGATGCACGCAGAACCGCGTCGCCTCCCAGATCGTGGCGCTGACGAGGTCGACATCGTCGTCGAAGGCGCCGGCGAAGATATCGCGCTGCAGGGTCGGGCCGGTCGTCGGCATCAGCCGGATCGATCCCACCACCTCGCCGGTTTCATCGTCGAGGGCGATGACGTAGAGCGGGTTGAGGGCATCGTAAGGGTCGCACTCGCGCCCGTCATCGACGTGAACCTCCCAGCCGAGCTTGTCGCGGAAGATCGCTGCCCTTCCACGGAACATGGCGTCGACGATCCCGGCGTGACGATCTGCTTCGTGTCCGTTGATCAGGGTAATCATCTCGGGTCCTTTCCTTGATGGCAGAACCCAGAATCGGTGTTTTACAAGGTTTCGCAATCCGTCAAATTTGACCTTTCGTAAGGTCAATAATGTATTAGTTCGAAATAGCATTTCTGAATTGTGATTATTCTCCAGTTGCTATTCAGTAGAGAGAAAATCATAAATTGTATTCGAGCCCGAAATGCGTTCCAGCGGCTGCACCCGATCGCGCTGCGGTCAGTGTTCGACGATACCGAGCGCGATCGCACGCGCGACCGCCTGGGCCTTGGTCAGGCTGGAGAGTTTGTGGCGGGCGGAATCGAGATAGCCGCGCACGGCGCGCTCCGACACGTGCAGCCGTTCGGCGGTGCCCGCGATCGTCGCCCCGGCGGCGGCCCATTGCAGGCATTCGCGCTCGCGCCGCGAAAGCTGGATCGGCGCCTCGTCATCGTCGCAACACAGGGCCAGCACGCGGTGGTGCACGTAATTGCCGATCAGCTGGATATCGCGGGTCTGGGCCAGTTTCAGGCTCTGCCATTCGCGATCGGGCAGGGCGGAAACCACGGTGAAGACGGCGAGATCCCCGCGTGAACCACGGATCGGCACGGTCAGCCCCTTCCGCCCGATGCCGAAATCCAGCGCTTCGCGAAAGAGCAGTTGCGGCG
>PXAW01000112.1 GCA_003567055.1 Hyphomicrobiales bacterium | reverse complement strand
TGCCGCGCTGACCTCACCGCCGAGACCCGGCAGGCGCAGGCGCAGGCCGCGATAATCCTCAATCGATTCGATCGGACGCGAGAACCAGCCGCCCATCTGGTTGCCGGTATTGCCCGAGAGGAAAACCTTGCAGCCCATCTCGCGATAGGCTTCGTCAGCGAGCTCCTGGCCACCACCGAAGCGGAACCATGCATTCGTCTCGGCCGCATTGAAGCCGAACGGAATCACGCCGAGGAACTCGGTCGCCGGGACCTTGCCCTTCCAGTAATAGAAAGCGCCATGGCCCATATCGAGCGTGCCGGCCTCGACCGCGTCGATCGTCTCGAAAGGCGGTACCACTTCGCCACCGCCGAGCACTTCGATCTCGATCGAACCACTGGACAACCTGTTGATCATTTCCGCGAGCACGTTCGCGCCGGTACCCAGGCCCGGGAAGTTGCGCGGCCATGTCGTCTGCATGCGCAGGCGCTTCACACCCTGCGCGATCGCAGGCGTGGCCAGCGTCGAGGCCGCAGCGACACCACCAAAGGCCGCACCTTTAAGAAATTGACGACGTTCCATTCTAAACCCTCCGTTTTCTTTTGCGTCCCGCCCCGGTTCATTTTTTATGCCCAGACCAACGCATGCGGAATGAGGCGCGCGAACCGTTGCGAGGGCTGGCCGACCATAATCAGGCCATGCAAGAAAGACAACATGGATCAGGCAATTTCTCACCCGTCCAACACGCCGAAATTGCCCAAAAAATGAGCGTTACGGCCAAGGCTGCAAAATTGGTGAACCATTTGAAAAGGTGTATCAGATAGTCCCGAAACCATTCTTATGCCATCTTCACAAGAGATGCCGTAACGTCGTTAATAGAGTTCTCCAATCGCCATCTGGTTGAACTCGCCTGGAAGGGACTATCATGACTGTCGTGGAGCATGTCAGCCGCTTTGCTGAAGACCTGAATACGACCGTTCTGGTCACTGACACGGATTTCTCCGCTGCCGGACCGAAAATCCTCTACGCCAACCCCGCAGTGGAGGCGCTTACCGGCCACCCGCGTGAAAGCGTCATCGGGCGTTCTCCGAAGATTCTGCAGGGAAAGGCCACCAGCCCGTTCACGCGCAAGGCCATGGGCGCGGCGCTTCGTGCGGGGCGTTCGTTCCATACCTGCGTCACGAATTACCGCGCGGACGGCTCACCCTATCTTTGCGAACTCGACATCCGCCCGCTGCGCGATGCCGATGGCGAGATCGAAGCCTTCATTTCCTTCGAGCGCGAAGTCGAACGCCGCCGCGTGCGCGCGCGCCCCGGTGAGAATGCGCGCTATCGCCCTGTCGATCCGAGCCTGGAAGACGAGGCGCGCAACCAGCTTGCGGGGTTCGACGTATTCACCACGCCCCTCGACTGAGCGCTCGGCACGCCGGACATCAACCGTCTCGGCCGATCACCGCACCCTCGGCCAGAATTGTCGTGAAACCCTCAAATTCCGGCGGCCCGAGATAGAGATTGCGATTCTGCCCGGCATTGCGGTGCGAATCGCGGAACTGCTCCGAGCGCGTCCAGGCGAGAAAGCTCGCCTCGTCGGCCCAGAGGCTGTGCGAGGCATAGAGCACGTGATCCTCGCGCTCGGGGCCTCGCAGCAGGTGGAAGGCGATGAAGCCGGGCATCTCGTCGAGCCGCGTGCGGCGCCCGCGCCAGACCTCCTCGAAAGCCTCGGTTTGATCCCAGACCACCTTGAACCGGTTCATCGCCACATACATGCGCGCGTCCCTCGCCTGTTTCTGATCCGGAAACTATGCCGCCTCACCCGGCACGATTTCAAGGCGGCGAATCGCGGCGGAACATCACCGGCAGCGCCATGCCGATCCCGATGAAGCGCACCGTATGATGCACCCCGACATAGAGCGGGTCGACCCCCAGCACGAGCGCGAGCACGATCATGGCCTCGAGCCCGCCCGGAGCGAAAGCGACCAGCGCTTCGCCGGTCCCCACGCCGACGATGAGGACCGTCGCGAGGGCAAACCCGGCGGAAACGACGAGTCCGATCGCAAAGACGCCGAAGGCGGCGCCGAAAAGCGGCAGGAGAGAACGGCGCTCCAGCGTCGTGAAGCGCTCTCCGATGAACACGCCGATCACCACGAATGCCGCCGTCGCAATCTCCGGCGGCACCACCCCCGGTGCGATCTCGGTCACGTGAAGCAGCGCGGATGCCACCGTCGCGCCCAGGAGAAGCGGCGCCGCGACGCCGAGTCGCCGGAAGATCAGCCCCACGACCAGCCCGGCTGCAACCATGAGCGCAAAAGCGCCCGGCCCGGCGACGTCCTGACCGGCCCCCACCAAAGCCCGCGGATCGCCGTCGCTGGTCAATGAAACGAGGAACGGCAGCAGCGCAACCAGCACCAGCAGGCGGAAGGATTGCACGATGGCGATCGGCGCGACATTCGCCTTGCGCTCGACGGCCACCGCCAGAACCGCCGTCAGCGCACCGGGCAGCGAGGCGAGAATCGCATCATCGCGAC
>PXAW01000499.1 GCA_003567055.1 Hyphomicrobiales bacterium | reverse complement strand
TCGCCTTCAAGCGCGAGGCCGACCCGCAGGGCCTGCTCAATCCGGGCAAGATGGTCGCCTGGGAGGATCCCGATTACGATTTCAAATCGGGGAAGAACTTCCTTTTCAAGGGACTCGCGGCACAGGGCGCGGGCTAGCGCATCATTGCGTCAGCTGGAACCCGGCTGGCGGAATGATGCGCGACACGATGACCGGAGCGCAGGTTTTTCAGGAGCAGAACATGACGGCCTACATCTTTTCACGCACCAATCTGATCTCGACGGCGGTCTTCGCCGTGATCTATGGCGGGATCATGCTGCTTCTGGGCAACACGCCGAACGAGGTCCTCACCTCCGTCGCCATTGCAGCCCCGGTCTATGGCGTGCTGATGGGGCTGTGGAACGCCTGGCGCGCCTCGCGTGACGGGGGCGGGTGAGGGGCGCCGGAATCAGCTGTTGCCGGTATCGCCGGAGGACGCCTCGGTCGCAGGATCGGGACAGGTCACGCGCTTGCAGGCGATCTCCGTCCAGTCCTGACCGGGAAGGCGGTGCTCCAGCAACAGCACTCCGGAGCCGTCAATGGCGACCGGCATGCCGCGCAGGGCGAGGGTGGTCTCGCCCTCTTCCATGAAGGGCAGGCCGATCTGGCTCACGGGCTCGTCATGCCCGTCGAACCGCAGGCGCAAGTGGATGCCCGTTTCGCCTGCCCTCACGGGCGCAGAAACATATTGCAGCCAGAGCGACATGCCCACACGTGTGGGGCAGCGGGCGACAACGATATCGCCACTATAGACGCCGAGAAGCATGTCCTTGCCGTTATCCTCACGGCGGATATCCTCGCAGAAGACGGCATTCATCAGCCTGAATGCCGGCAAATCCGCGCCGGGCGCCTCTGTGCTGCCCATGCTCATGCCCGCACCGTCGTCGCTGTCTCGACGCGCTCGAAATCGATGAGATGGTGATTGCCCCGGCCCGTCGCCGTCGGTGCCGGATCGTCCGCATACTGATCAGCCGATCCGGCCCCCGAACCCGGAATATAACCCGCGAGCGGATGGTGGCGGTTGCCTGGCGGCGTGTCCTCCAGCGGGACGGCCCTGATCTCGAAGCGGCTGCCCATGGCGAGCGCGAGGGCCGCCGCCGTGTCGAAGGTCCAGTTGCCGGGTGCCGACAGCCAGCGCGTGATCTGCTCGGGGCGTTTGTCGAGCTTGCGGGCGAGATCGGCCTTGGTCATGCCCGCAGCGGCGCGGTCGCGAAACAATTTCAGGATGGAAGCATGAAAATCGTTGCGCAATTTGCGCTCGAAATAGCCGAGATGGCGCGGTGCGAGCGGTATGCTATCGCGTATTTCGCAGATCCACGACGTTATCCTTGACATAATCCGTCATCCTCTCGCTATTCAGCGGCCTGTATGGGGCGAAAATCCCGTGCCAGATCTGGCGTGTGCGGCGGATTTCGTCCCTGAATGCGCGTGAATTGAAGCCGCCCAGTTCGGTGCGCAGGCGCATATGGGTCAGAACCAGAATGTCGGTATCGGCGAAAGTGCCGAAAGCCCGCACGCTCGGCTTCGGATCGACACTGCGCAACTCCCAGACCTGCTCGCCCTCGGGCTCGAGGCGCTTCAGGAAAGCGTGCTTGTCGCGCCGGTCGCCGATCGTGATCTCGCCGCCTGCGATGAAATGGTCGAGATCGGCGAGGAAGGCACCGGTCCGGTGCTCGGCTTCACGATCAAGCAGCTTGTCATCGAGCTCCTCCTGCATTTCCGGCGTCAACAGAACGATCCGCAGATGCGCTTCCACGGGGATGACCGGCAGGTACTGGACCAGCCGGCCATGATCCAGACAGGCTCGAATATGCCCGACTATTGACATTAAAGTCAATTCCTTTTGCGAAACCGCTACTCTGATTCGCTTCTCTGCGATGCATGCGTATCGCAAGAATGAATACTCATGGATTGTATTTTTATTCCCGGATTATCCAAAGCTGCTGATTGCAACGCAGATCTTGCGCTGTCATCGCGCAATCTCACCCCTTGCGCATCAGCCTCCCGCACGGGAAAAGAGCGCATGAGCGAAAGCGCAGACGAGAACGAAGCGGAGGAGGGGGCGGGGGCGCGAGCCGGACCGCGCAAGCCCCGCAAGCCGCCCCGGCCGGTCACGCAGGCCTGGCTGCAGCGGGCGGCGCTGTATTACCTCGAGCGCTATTCCGCTTCCTCCGCGCAGCTTCACAGAGTGCTCGCGCGCAAGGTCGAGACGCGGTTGCGGCTGCGGGGCGAGGCGGGGGATGCCGAGATCGCCGGCCCGGCCCGGGAGATGGTCTCGGGAATCGTCGAGCAGGCGGTGTCCGGCGGCTATGTCGATGATGCTGCCTATGCCCGCGCCCGCGTCGCGAGCCTGCGCCGGCGCGGCGGCTCGCGACGCGCCATCATGGCGAAGCTGCGCGAGAAGGGGCTCGATCCCGCCCTGATCGAGAAGGCACTGGCTGCGGCCATCGTCTCGGCCGACGGTGAAGCGATCCGCCGGCCCATGC
>PXAW01000543.1 GCA_003567055.1 Hyphomicrobiales bacterium | reverse complement strand
GCGAAGGCCCCGACACGATTCTTGAGGGCTTTACCATCACCGGCGGTTATACCGATGGCGGTGCCTACGAGGACATGGGTGGCGGGATGGCCAATATCGACAGCAGCCCGACAGTGATTGATTGCATCTTTATCGCAAATTCAGCAGTCGGGGGCGGCGGGATGTTCAATCTCCGCAGCAGTCCCACCCTGGAAAATTGTATTTTCAGCGGCAACCTTGCAGATATCTACGGCGGGGGAATGTGGAATGAAGATGACAGCAGCCCGACCTTGATCGACTGCGTTTTCAGCGATAACACTGCCTATGACTATGGCGGCGGGATATTCAACCGGCACTCCAGTAATCCGGAAATTATTCGCTGCACATTCAGCGGCAATGATGCCTTTAGTGGCGGTGGGGTGGCGAACTTCTATAGCAGTCCAACGATAACCGACAGCGTCTTCACTGACAACTCGGCCTTTTGGGGCGGCGGGGTGAACAACTCTATGAGCAGCCCGACCCTGATCAACTGTGTTTTCAGCGGGAACACAGCGTTGAACCCCTATGGCTACAGCGGTGACGGCGGCGGCGTGTACAACGACAGGGCTGATCCGATTTTCATCAACTGCACCTTCAGCGGCAATGTGGCCGAGGCCAATGGAGGCGGGCTGTACAACCACAGCAGCAACGCCACGGTGACCAATTGTATCATTTGGGATAACGGTCCAACCCCGATATTCGATGACTCCAGCACGCCGGTTGTTTCTTACAGCAATGTTCAGGACGGGTATACGGGCACAGGCAATATTGAAGCCTATCCCTTCTTTGCGGATGCGGCCGGCGGTGATTTTCGGCTGATGCAGTATTCGATTTGTATCGACGCGGGCAATGATGCGGCGGTGCCGACGGGCATCACGACCGACTTGGCGGGCAATCCGAGGATTGCCGACGGCAGCGGCGACGGCACAAGCCGGGTTGATATGGGCGCCTATGAATTCGAGTCCGACCATGTGCGGGTTGGCCTTGGGACGCTGTCGGTTGTCCTTACGCCCGATGCGGCGGTTTCGTCAGGCGCGATGTGGCGCGTCGAGGGCGCTGAGGACTGGCTTGCCAGCGGCGAAGCGGTCGACCTGGCACCGGGCTATTACACTATAGAGTTTGTGGATTTGGCGGACTGGCTCGAGCCGCATATCGTAAGCATCGGCTACGATGAAAACGATCCGAACAAGACCGTTATGCGGCATCTCCAGATCAGGGTCATCGGCGAGATGACCGCGGCAATCAAAGCCGCTTATGTGCCGCTGCCGGTTTACACCATCGGTCAGCTTCCCGCGGCCCAGGCGGCGCACAACAGCGTAATGGAATTCATTGTCGAGGCGCCCTGGCCGGGCGGCGATGTGCAATTCAGCATCGCGCCGCTTGCTCCCGCGCCGTTGGGGCAGGTTTCAATCGATCCTGTCAGCGGGCATTTTACTTTCGAACCGCATCCCGACGACCGGACGGCCTTCGAGCTCACATTTACGGCGGTATCCGGCAGCGCAACCGCCGAACAGACGATCCGGGTAACACCATTGCTCGACCTGCCCTCGGAATTTGCCTTTGTCAGCGGCCCTGTTCAGCCGATGCCCGAGACCGACAGCTTGAACTACCAGTTCGTCAACGAAATGCTCAGCGACGGCCCCGAGTCTCTGAACGGACAACTGTGGGATAACGTCCGTTCTGTGACTATTGCGGCCATTGAGATCACCATTGAAGATGTCCTGGGTAATCCCGTTTACGGCTATCACGAAAACCGTGACATCAAAGACTTGACGATTTACGCCGACACGTTGACTATTCGCGACTCCCTGCACCTGCCGCAAACGGAGGTGACCATCTATGCGCGGCAGGTGATTTTCCAAGACGACGCCAACGGCGAGGTTGCGCACATCAGCACAGTGCCGATAGACTGGCGGCCCCCCGGCCAGCGGCCGGACAGCCTTGCGGGAGGCAACATCGCTTTCTTCATCGAAACCTACGAGGATACAAGAGGGCTAAGCGGACGTTTTGCCCTGCACGGAACGCCGGGCGACCATACGAGCGCTCAGTCGGGGACGCTGACGTGTACGCTGGACGTTGCAAGCCCGCTGGGCTGGTTCAGTCCGTACGCCCTCAAGATGAGCATCGCTCGTGCCCGAGATGCCTATCTCTACAGTTATCCGGATCAGACGCGGCAGATTCTTGAAGAATACGATGACCTGCTGGCTGTCTACCACACCCGCTCCGAATGGCAGAGCCTGCCTGTCACATGGCACTTCGAGTTCGAGCAGATGCATCAAGAGATTACGATGCTCGTCCACCGGATCGATAGTGGTTTTGACTACTTCGGCAACCCGCACAACTGGGTGCCGGCATTGTCTTTTGAGGTACTCAAGGCAGTTTACGATCAGGAGATCAACCACGCCATTCGTACGTTGTATCTTTCGTACTGGCTCAGTGACGTGGCCGCCTCGGCTCAGCAGAAAGCAGACGGGCTGGCAAGCGCTC
>PXAW01000094.1 GCA_003567055.1 Hyphomicrobiales bacterium | reverse complement strand
GGGTGAGAGGTGAGAGGTGAGAGGTGAGAGGTGAGAGGTGAGAGGTGAGAGGTGAGAGGTGAGAGGTGAGAGGTGAGAGGTGAGAGGTCGCGGTCGAACCGCGATGAAGTCAAAGGAAAAAACGGGAAAGGGAGAGAGGGTGCGCGCCCCGGTGGGGGCGCGCAATAGGGATCAGTTCACGACGATCTCGAAGAGGCGCTCTTCCAGCGGGGGGAGGAAGGAGCGGTCGAAGATCTCGGAAGGTTCGGGCTGGCGCTCGAGGTCATAGCCCTGGGCCACGATCTCGATGGAGCGGGCGAGGCGCTCGTCGTCGAGGTCGCCCATGCCGATCTCGGCGGTCTCGGGGGCGTTCATCAGGTTGGTGAGCGAGAAGTTCAGCCGCGCATGCTCGATCTCGCGGTCGGCGAGGCTGTCATAGGCCATGATCGCGTCCATCGCGGCCTCCTGGTCCTGGGCGACATCGCGGGTGGCGCGGTTGACGGCGCGCACGAGGCCCGCGACGGCGTCGGGGTTGCTCTCCATCAGCCGGCGCGAGACCATCAGGCCGTTGGAGTAGAGGTCCATGTCGTAATCCTCGAACATGAACCAGGTGTAGTCGGCCTCGGGGTCCTCGCCATTGGCGATGAGGTTGAACCAGGAGGTGATGTTGAACACGAAGGCCCCGTCGATGTCGCCGCGGATCATCATGGGTTCCTGCAGGTTCGGCGCCATGTTCTGCTGCTCGATGGCGTCGAGGTCGAGGCCGTTGAGCTCGGCGAACACCGGGAAGAGGCGGGTGGTGGGGGTGCCCTGGGCGCCGCCGAGGATGCGGCCCTCGAAATCCTCGGGCGAGGTGATGCCGCGGGAATTGGGGGTCACGATGCCGAAGGGGGGGCGGTTCCAGAGCTGGTAGACCATCACCGGCGCCTCGCCCGGGAAGGCGGCGGCGTTCTGGATGATGGCGTTGATGTCGCCGAAGCCCGCGTCATAGGCCCCGCCCATGATGCGGGTGACGGTGGCCGCGGACCCTTCGCCCTGGTCGATGGTGACGTTGAGGCCTTCCTCGGCGAAATAGCCGCGTTCGAGCGCGAGCATGAAGGGCGCGTCCGATCCTTGGGTCACCCAGCCGAGGGTGAAGCGGATGTTGACCGTGTCGGCGAGCGCCGGGGTGGCGGCAAGCGCCAGCGCGGCGGCGAGGAGGGTGCGGCGGTGCATGGGGCGGCTCCTGTTGGTTGGGTCAGGGAAAGGCGGTCGGGCGGCGGCGCCGGGCGGGCACGCCAGCGCGCAGGGCGCCTGCGCGGGCCGGGGCCTGCTCGGGCGTCGGGGCGGTGGGGTGTGGCCGGGCGCTGTGCATGGAGCGCGACGATGCGCGGCGGCGCTGGCGAAACGCGCGCAGACCACGTGACCGACGCCCGGACGTAGAAGAACTCGTACCTGAAGGAGACCGGCGGTCGGTACAGCAGTTCTCAAAGTAGCGTTGATAAAAGGTATAAATAGAGATACGTAAACAACTGTCTAGTATTTATAGTGCTAGTTTTCTGTCATATTCTCCACCGTGGGAGGGACGACCGGCACCTTTTCAGAGCTTCTTCGGTATCTCGAATCGGCGATCGAATCGTTTCCCGATATTCGCACCGGAACGAACTGCGTGTACTCCCTCCGTGACGCTGCGCTTTCAGCGTTTTCGGTATTCTTTCTGCAATGCCCCTCTTTTCTTGCCCACCAGCAGTTGATGCGCACCGAGTCGGGAGACGATAACGCTCGCACGATATTTGGTATCGCGAAGATTCCCAGTGATAACTGCATCCGGTACCTGATTGATCCGGTTTCTCCGCAGGCGTTGTTTCCCGTGTATGAGCGTGTTCAGGAAAAACTGCGCAAAGAGGACCGCTTTTCCCGGGAATACCGCAGTGTTGTGGATACCTATCTTCTGGCGATGGACGGCGTGTGGTTCCACCGTTCAGAAGAAGTGCATTGTGCATTGTGCTCGCGGAAGGACCACCGGGACGGACGGACAACCTGGCACCACAGTGCGTTGACACCGGCGTTCGTACGACCCGGGAGCAACACGGTGATTGCCGTTGAACCTGAGTTCATAGCTCCCCAGGATGGGACGAAGAAACAGGATTGCGAGATCAACGCAGGCAAGCGGTGGATCAGCGGGACAGGAAAGAAGTACGTCCACCTGGGGGTGACGTTGTTGTGTGACGACCTGTATGTGCATCAGCCGTTTTTCGAACAGGCCCTCAAGGAAGGCTTTCATCTACTGTGTACGTGTAAAACATCGTCTCACCGATACTTGTATGACTGGATTGCTGCGGCCGCAGACGATCTTGATGCCACGGCGATCGTGAAGAAGCGCTGGACCGGTAAGGAACGATTGTACGAACGGTATCGGTTCATGAACGACGTCCCGCTACGCGACGGTGATGATGCGCTGAGGGTCAACTGGTGCGAGCTGGTCATAACCGATGAAACCGGGAACGTACGGAACCGGTTTGCGTTTGTGACCGATCATCCCCTTACGCGCGACACAGTGATCT
>PXAW01000610.1 GCA_003567055.1 Hyphomicrobiales bacterium | reverse complement strand
TCCCTGGCTCACATCCTGCGCAGAATGCGTGTTCCGATCGCGTTTTTCGTCTGGGTTGTCCGGTGCCATGATCAGTCTGATGCCTCCTCGTCGTGTCCGCCGCCTATCGGTCGACAGGCAAGATGAAGCCGCCCGGCGAACATTCCGAAGCGCACGCTGCGGAGCTGCCGGGGCGGCTCGCGCTCTGGCATGATAACGCGAGGCCGCGATTGAAGTTCACCGCCGTCTCCCGGTGATGGAGCGGTGGATTGCTGACCCGGCATCCGGACCGGAAGCCGCAGCCTGCTTCGCCTGAAGCCGCCGGGATTCTTTTGAATGACGGCTTCGCGGGCATGTCTGCATGCTGTCACGCCAAAATGCCGCCATCTCCGCACGCCAGCATGCCCGCACGCCACCATGCCGGCCTGTGGGCAAGGCGGCGCCTGTGCGCAGCGACAGCCACGGCGGGGCCGGTCGCCCCGGATGGCGTATTTCTCCCGGATCGTCTCCCCAGGTTGAGGCTTTCGATCCGCATGATCCGGGATGCTGGCCAGACCCGACGGAGCCAGATCGGGCGCCCTGAATTGTTGTTTTGGAGATTGAATTTATCCGCCGGCCGGCGCCTGGCCGACGGAATGATGAGCCGGCATCGCCGTCATTCTGTTTCTGCATGCCGGCATGAAGGTGTGCCCACGTGAGGGCGCGTAGGCATGAAGGCCCGCCGGCATGTAAGCTTCAATGGGTTTGCACAAGGCGCAGTGGCGGTTTGATTCCGCTCGTGCCAGCCGCAGACTGCCTTTCCATGGGTGTGCGGCCATGAGACATGGCATACGTCGTCGAGCCTGTATCCTGGAGCATTGCCAAGGTCTCCCCTTGATGGCGCATGATCCATGGCCGGTGACGTCATGCGGGCATGCAGGCATGCGGGCGTGAAGGCATTCGATGACATTTTCGATCTTCCGCGATCAGCCATTCGCCGCCCGCCTGCGGCTCATGCCCGGGAGTCTTGGCACTGGGTCCCGGGTCGGCGCGGGCAGGATGCTTGTGAACCCGATCCCGGCTGCCCTCTTCATGAACCGGCATCGTCCCACAGCTTGACGCTACGCGTTGGACGGGGGAGGGCGCATGCCTCATCCGGCGCACACTTCGTGATCAGGCTACGTCAGAGCCCGGATCGAGCCGCTCTCGACGCGCCCATTCCGGGCAATCGCCTGTGACAGATGGACATATCGGAAATCATGGCCCACAAGCCCGCAACACAGGCGAAGCAATCTCACGGGTTTCGGCTGCGGCCATCATCATCGGGCCGGCTCGCCGCGCTGGAGGATACGGGCCTTGGTGGAATGAGCGCGAATCGACGAGCGGAAATGCGGGCATGCTGACATGCAGGCAGGCCAGCACGAGGGCGTGTGGGCATAAAGACATGTAGGCATAAAGACATGTCGGCATGTCATCTGATGTCGCCAACCGTACCGCCGCGCAGCGTGAACGTGATGACGCTGCCTTCACGCGCCGGTGGTGTGGCTGACGGGTCGAAGGGTGCTTCGCGGAGTGCGCCCGGTAGCGCGCGCCTGATCAGCGCTTCAGCAAACGAATTGCAGCCCGCATGTGGGCATGTGGGCGAGAACGCGTGCGGGCATGTCAGCTGACTTGCGCGCCGGCGGTGCTTTGCCAGACTACGTTAATCCTCCATGCTGCGACATCGTCCTGCCCGATGCGCATTGCGCTGCGCTCCTCGCTCGACAGCTGCGCGAAGCCGAGCGCGACGGCAATGAGAAAAACGGTCAGAAACACCGCGAGTGCAAGGGCATAGGATTGTCGCATGGTTCGTTCCTGTCGCGCTTAAACGAGATCGAAGACTTCGGTATCGATCATCGTCAGCGGCACACCGCGCGCCTGCAGCGCGTTGCGGATCGCGGCGAGCATGGGGGCGGGGCCGCACATCAGATGCGGCCAGTTGCGGCTGTGCCGGGGGAGGTGGCGGGCAAGGACCTGTTCGTCGATGAAACCGGCCTCGCCCTCCCAGCCTTCCGGCGGATCCTCCGGCACGTGGACGATGGTGAGATCGAGCCGTGCGCGCATGGCCTCGAGCTCTTCACGAAAGCTCGCATCGGACAGGTCCTTGTTGGCATAGAAGAGGATGACGGGGCGCGGATCACCGCGCAGCTCCAGCGCCTTCAGATTGGCGAAGATCGGCGTGATGCCGATGCCACCGGCGATCATGACGAAACCCGGCGCATCCTGTTCGCGATCGATCGAAAAGGCGCCATAGGGGCCGTCAACATAGGCGCGCGTGCCGGCGGGGACCTCAACGAGGCGGGCCGTATCGTCGCCGAGCGGCTTGATCGAGAAGGACAGATCGGGCCCCGTCTCCGGCGGCGACGAGATGGTGAAGGGGTGCTCCTTCAGCGCCCAGGGGGAGCGCCCGATCGACAGCCAGGCGAACTGGCCGGGCTTCCAGTGTTTCAGGCCGCGCCGCTGCGGGGCGAGCTTCAGGGTATGGACGCCGCCGCGCTCGGCCTCGTTGGCAGTGACGATCCAGGGATTG
>PXAW01000612.1 GCA_003567055.1 Hyphomicrobiales bacterium | reverse complement strand
GCGCTTCGGGGCCGCGAACTACGTCATCCACCGCGCCGATCTTCAGACGATCCTGCTCGACGCCGTGCGCGCCCAGCCCAATATCCGCCTGCTGATGGGGCGCACGCTCGAGCATCTCGACCAGCAGGACGGCCATGTCGCCCTCGGTTTCACGCGCTCGGGCGAACGGCGCGAGGATATGGCGAGTGCAATCGTCGTCGGGGCGGACGGGGCCTGGTCGAAAGCCCGCCCGCTGATCAATGATGCCCGCGTACCGGCCTTTCAGGGTTATGTCGCCTGGCGCGCTACCATCGCGCGCAAGGATGCCCCGCCGGAACTCGCGGGGGACGAAACCGGGCTCTGGCTCGGGCCGCAGGGCCATATCGTGCATTACCCCGTCAGCGCCGGGCGCAAGCTCAACATCGTGGCGATCCGCCGCCAGCCGAAGGCCGCGATCGGCTGGTCCGAGCCGGGAGAACGCGCGGAGCTGCTCGCGGCCTTTGCCGGCGCAGCCAAGCCCCTGCAGCGCCTCCTCGCCGCGCCGCAGGAATGGCTGTTATGGTCGCTGCACGACCTCTCCGTGGGAGCGCTTGCACGCGGGCGGGTCGCGCTTCTGGGCGATGCCGCCCATCCCGTCCTGCCTTTCATGGCACAGGGGGCCGCGATGGCGATCGAGGATGCGGCAATCCTGGCCCATGCGCTCCATGACATGCCACATAAACCGGTTGATGCCCTGAATCGCTATGCTAAGTTGCGAGGTCAACGAGTGCGTCGGATACAGGCGACCGCGCGCCGCAATGGGCGGATCTACCATGCGGGCCTGCTTGCCGGTATCGGACGCAACCTGGTCATGCGCAGGCTGGGAGCCGAAGGAATGGCCGAACGCTATGCCTGGATCTATGGCTGGCAGCCGTGACGGGCATGGCAGCGATTTGCGAAGCTGGAAGATGATTGCTTGCTTATCGACAAAATGATGATAAAATATAGGCATTATTGATATTGTAGCCACCCCGCCTCCGGGGTGTGGTCCGATGCTCTCTGCGGGAGGAATGCGTGACAACCGCCGATCCGGCCTTTCTTCCTTGCGGAGATGCAGCTCTGAGCGTCGAATTCGGGCGCGTTGTCGATCCGCATCTCAACGCGCTCGCCCTTGATCTCGATGCCGCGCTCGCAGCCGCGCCGCCGGAGGGTCTTCTGGAGACGGTTCCCACCTATCGTGCGCTGCTGGTGCATTTCGATCCCCTCGTCACCGACCATGCGCAGATCGAGAGCGCCGTCCGGGCGCTGCTCGGCAACCTCGAGAGCAGCGCCAAGACGCCGCGCCGCTGGCGGGTGCCGGTGGTCTATGGCGGCGCCTACGGCGTCGATCTCGAAGATCTCGCCAAGGCGCGCGGGCTCGCCCCGGACGAGGTGATCGCGCGGCATTCGGGCGCCGTCTATACCGTGGCGATGCTCGGCTTCACCCCCGGCTTCTGTTATCTCGCCGGGCTCGACCCCACCCTTGCCACGCCCCGGCGCACCGATCCGCGCGAGGTCACGCCGGCGGGTACGATCGCGATCGGGGGTGATCAGGCCAATATCGCCTCGATCGAGGCGCCGTCCGGCTGGAATCTGATCGGGCGCACGCCGGTACGCAACTTCATGCCGGCGCGCGATCCCGCCTTCCTGATCGATGCCGGCGACGAAATCGTGTTCGCGCCCATCCCGGAAAGTGACTGGGCGCAGCTCGACGAGGCCGCCGCTGCGGGCGAATGGATCGCGCAGGAGGTCAGACAAGAACAGAGCGAAAAAGAGGCCGGGCATGGCTGAGATCGAGGTCATTGATTGCGGCCCTGCAACCACGATTCAGGATGCCGGGCGTTACGGATTGCAGCGTTACGGTGTCGGCCCTGCGGGCGCCATGGACCGCGATGCGCTCACCCTCGCCAACCTGCTCGTCGGCAATGATCCGGACGAGGCGGCGATCGAGTTTGCCGGGCTCGGCGGTCGCTTCAAGGTCAGGGAGGGCGAGATCCGCATCGCGCTGGCGGGGGCGGATTCGACCCTGACCGTGGAGGGCGAAGCCGTCGCGCCGCAGACCAGCGTCACCCTGCGGGCCGGGGACGCATTCAGCGTCGGCCCTGCGCGGCAAGGCGTTTACGCCATGCTCGCCATTGCCGGCGGCCTCGCCGTCGAACCGATGCTCGGCAGCCGCTCGCTGCACCGGCGCGCAGCCATCGGCGGGCTCGACGGCAAACCGCTGCAAGCCGGCGCCGTCCTGCCATTACGGCTTGATGCACCGGCGGGCGACGATCTCACCCTGCCCGATCCGCCCGAACCGGCGCGCGGCCCCATCCGCGTGCTGTGCGGCCCGCAGGATGATCATTTCACGCAGGCCGGTCTCGCCACCTTCTTCGACAGCACCTACACCCTGTCGCGTCAGGCCGATCGCATGGGATACCGGCTGAACGGCCCCGTGATCGAGCATGCAGACGGGTTCAACATCATCTCCGACGGCATCGTCACCGGCGCGATTCAGGTTCCCGGATCGGGCGAACCGATCGTACTGATGGCCGATCGCCAGACCACCGGCGGTTACCCGAAGATCGCAACGATCATCAGCGCGGATCTCGCACGTTTTGCGCAACTGCGCCCCGGTGATACGGTGCGTTTTCAGGCGGTCTCGCAGGATGAGGCCGTTGCGGCGGCGCGGGAGGCGGCACAACGGCGCGCCGGGTTGCACGAGAGACTGATCCCGGCAGGCTCGCTGGATCTGACCAGCGAAAGGCTGCTGGCGCTCAACCTCGTCGGCGGCATGGTCGATGCCCGGGCAGACTTTTTCGAGGAGGAGACAGCATGATGCGCGTCGATCTCAACTGCGACATGGGCGAGGGTTTCGGCGCCTGGAAAATGGGCGACGACGCGGCCATGCTCGACATCGTGACCTCCGCCAATGTCGCCTGCGGCTGGCATGCGGGCGATCCCGGTATCATGCACGACACCGCCGCCCTCGCCCGCCAGAAGGGCGTCGCCATCGGCGCGCATCCCGGCTTCAACGACCTCTGGGGCTTCGGCCGGCGCGTGATCTCGGGCCATTCCATGGACGATCTGGAGAAGCAGGTCGCCTATCAGATCGGCGCGTTGCAGGCCTGCGCAACGCTTGCCGGCCACAAGGTCACCCATGTCAAGCCGCACGGAGCGCTCGGCAATCTGTCCCAGGCCGATGACGACATCGCCATGGCGATCGGGCGTGCCATCAAGGGCGTTGACGCGACGCTGGTCTATATGGTCATGCCCACGCAGGCGACCGAGCGCGCGGCGGAGAAACTCGGCCTGCCCATGGCCCGCGAGGCCTTCGCGGACCGCACCTATGACGATACCGGCAACCTCACCAGCCGCAAGGTCGAAGGCGCCGTCATCCACGATCCGACCCTCGCGGCGGCCCGGGTGCTGCGTATGGTCGAGGATGGCGAGATCACCACCGTCACGGGCGGCAGGATCAAGGCGCAGATCGATTCGATCTGCGTGCATGGCGACAATCCCGCCGCCGTCGGCATGGCCCGCGCCGTGCGTGACGCGCTCACCGCGAAGGGCATCGCCGTGCGCCCCTTCATCGAAGCCTGAATCGGCGCTGCGCCGGATCAGACGACGCAATCCTCGCCCGCACCGCCGGGATCGGCGCGGCTCGGCATCTTCCTGATATGCGGCAGCAGATCGCGGGCGAAGATATCGTGCAGCCGCCGCAACTCGGCGATGGGTTCGCGGTGCTCGTCGACGCGGATATCCCATAGCGGGTATTCCTCGTCGGCCACGATGTAGATCGTCGCGGAACGCTCGCCCTCGAGATCGCCACCGGCTGCCGCTCCGGCTTCGAGCGCCGCGATCAGGCGGCTCGGCAAAGATGCGCCGGGCTCGCGGGTGAAAGCATCCGCAATGGCATGCACGACATGCGCGCCGGCAAGCCGATTGCCCTGAACGGCATAGCCCTCCCCTGTCAGAGCACCGGCCCAGGCGAGATTTTCCGCGCCGGTATGGGTGACAGCGCGCCCGGCAGCGTCGACGATACCGAATTGCCGCGCTTCGATGCGCGGGTCGCGCGCGCACAGGGCCGCCTTTGCCTCTGCGGCGCCGGCGCCTTCGCGCAGCATCTGAACACCATCAATCCCGAGATAAGGGTTGAGCAAAGCCTGCGTCGCCACCGCCCCGGCATGTGGATGGGCATGCGTGACGAGTTTGCCGACGGCGGGCAAAGCGGTGGCGGCGGCGATGCCGAAATGGCCGGATTGGGGACAGCGCGCAACGATGGAAAAGGTCATGATCAACCTCATGCTCCGAATTCGGACAAATGACGACTCGTGATTCCTCCGTAATACTACGAGAGTGCTCCAGAACCGCGCCCCTGATAGTTGCCTGGTGAATCAACATGCAATCTTTCCGCATGTCGACGACTCGAAACGCCGAAAGGTTGTGTCCTGGTTAAAGACTTTTTCAGACGAATCGTATTGTCTGGGTCGATCTGAGAGAAATGTTTGAAGCCGATGCCTGAATCCGCACCTGCTCATCCCGGACAGCCGACATGCCTGAGCGAGGGCATCTTCGATCTGCTCTGCACCGCGACACGCGAGGGCAATTTCGCGTCGCTCGACGGTGACTGGGAAGCCGTTCTCGGCTGGAGCCACGACGAGCTGGTCGGACGGCGCTACTTCGACCTTCTGCACCCCGAGGATCTCGGCGCCACCCGGGAGGCAGCGGTACAGCTCTTCTCCGGTGCTCCGGTGACGCGCTTCGTCAATCGCTATCGCAGCCGCAGCGGAAGCTATCGCTGGTTCGAATGGTATGCACGCGTTGTGGAGGATGACGGGCTGATTCACGCCTCCATCCGTGACATCACCCGCGAGAGGCGCCAGCTGGCCCATGCCGCACAGGTGGAAGCCATGTCGGGCATTGGCAGCTGGGAGCTGGATCCCAACATACAGGCGCTGATCTGGTCACCCGGAACCTATGCGATTTTCGGCCTCGATCCGGAGAGCTTCCGCCCTGATCTCGAATCGGCACTGGCCTTGTTCGACCCGCAAGACGAACCGGTCTTGCGGGCAGCAATTGCGGAACTGATCGCGCAGGGCACTTCATTCGACCTGACACTCGCCTTCAAGACTGCCGATGGCGAAAACCGCTTCGGACGCGCCACCGGCGGCGCAGAGCATGACGGCCGGACCGTTACCAGTGTCTACGGGACCTTCCAGGACATCACCGAGCTCTACACGGCACGCGAGGAGGCGCGGCGCGCGCGCGAAGAGTTGCAGAATGCCATCGAGGCGCTGCCCGACGGGTTCGTCCTGTTCGACAAGGAGGACCGGATCGTCGCCTTCAACGAGCAGCACCGGCGCCTTTATCCCAATATGGCCGATGCGGTGCAGCTGGGTGCCCGCTTCGAGGATCTCGTGCGCCTCTCGCTGGAGCGAGGCAATTTCCCGGAGGCCGAGGGGCGCGAGGAGGAGTGGATGCGCGAGCGGCTCGCCGCCCATGCCCTGCCCCGCTCACTCGTTGAACAGCCGATCCGGGACGGTCGCTGGCTGCGCATCATCGAAAACGAGACCCGCGACGGCGGACGCGTCGGCATGCGCGTCGACATCACCGATCTCAAACGCCAGGAGCAGCGCCTCGCCGACATCATCGCCGGCACCAATGTCGGAACCTGGGAGTGGGACATCGCCGGCAATGTCATGTCCTACAACGACCGCTGGGCCGAGATCATCGGCTACCGCCTGGAGGAAATCCTGCCGGCGACAACCGATTTCTGGCGACGCATCAGCCATCCGGACGATGTCTGTCGGGCCCGCGCATGTCTCGACGCCCATCTCAGGGGCGAGACCGCGTTCTACGAATGCGAGGTGAGGCTGCGCCACAAGGAAGGGCACTGGGTCTGGGTTCTCGATCGCGGACGCGTTTCGCAACGTGACGAAAACGGCAAACCGTTGCGCATGTCGGGCACCCATCTCGACATCACCGAGCGCAAGCAGGCCGAGATCGAACTTGAACACCAGGAGCAGTTGCTGCGCGGCCTGTTCGAGCTGTCGCCCGTCGGCATCGCCCTGAATGACTTCGAGACCGGCGCCTTCATAGACGTCAACGATGCCCTGCTCGCTTCGGCGGGCTATACCCGCGATGAGTTTCTGGCGCTGAGCTATTGGGACGTCACGCCTCCGGATTACGCAGAGGCCGAGCGGGAACAGCTCGACAGCATGCGACGCACCGGGCGTTTCGGCCCGTTTGAAAAGGAGTACATCAACAAGGACGGTCGGCGTTATCCGGTTCTGCTGAACGGCATGCTCGTTCGCGATTCCACCGGTCGCAAGCTGATCTGGACGATCATCGAGGATATCAGCGCCCGCAAGGCTCTCGAGGCTGCGCTCACCTCAGAGCGCGACTTCCTTGCACAGATCAATGCAACAAGCGTCTCGGCGATCACCGCTCTCGACGCCGATGGCGCCATCGTCTTCGCCAATGACGAAGCCGAAAGGGTGCTCGGCATCGCCCATTCCGACGTCGAGGGGCGCAGCTTCGACGCACCGGAATGGCACATTACCGACCTTGATGGCGGCCCCTTCCCCATGGATGATCTGCCCTTCATTCGCGTCATGAAGACCGGTGAGCCGGTTTATGACGTGCGCCACGCCATTGTCTGGCCCGATGGCCGGCGCCGCGTCCTGTCGATCAATGCCGCCCCGCTCAAACAGACGAGCCGAACCCGCGCCCGCGTCGTGTGTTCCGTGACCGATATCACCGAGCGCATGGCGAACGAGGCGCGCATCCTCAGCCAGGCGCGCGAGGACGCTCTCACGGGGCTGGCCAACCGTGCGGCCCTGATGGAGCAACTCGAGCATTTCGCCGCCGATCGTCGCCAGCGCGGCGGAAGCGGCGCCTTCATCCTGCTCGATCTTGATTATTTCAAGGAGATCAATGACAGCCTCGGCCATATCGCCGGCGATGAACTGCTCAATGAAATCGCCCGCCGCCTGCGCGACAGCGTCCGCGACGGTGATCTGGTGGCGCGGCTGGGCGGCGACGAATTCGCGATTCTGCTGCGTGACATGCGCCGGGACGAGGATATCGAGACTGTCGCCGAAACCCTGCTGGCGTGTATCCGCGAACCGCTGACGTTGCACGGGCGCGCGCTCAACCCGTCGATGAGCATCGGCGTCGCATTGCAGCCAGCCGGCGGGGCCTCTGTGGAAGAGCTCTATCGCAACGCGGACAGCGCCCTTTATCACGCCAAGGCGTCGGGACGAAACACCTGGAGCCTGTTCAACGCCGATCTGCGCGAGCGTATCGCCCGCCGCAAACAGATCGGCCATGCGCTGGAGGAGGCTGTTGTCGGCGGGGGCCTCGAAATCGCTTTCCAGCCTCAGATACGCCTCGATACCGGGGAGCATTCCGGCTTCGAAGCGCTGGCCTTCACGCATGAGGCGGAGCCGGTATTCCTGTCGCGGGAATATCTTGCGATTGCCGAGGATACCGGCCAGATCCAGGCGATCGGCGACCGGCTCCTCGAGGTCGGCCTTTCGCGCCTTGCGCGTTTCATCGCGGATGGGAATGACCCCGGTCGCCTCGCCCTCAACATTTCCGCGACACAGCTCAAGGATGAGAGTTTCGTCCCGCGCGTCGCGACAATGCTGAACCGGTTCGGCCTCTCGCCCAACCGGGTCGAGTTCGAAATCGCCGAGAACACGCTCGTCGATCGCGGGGCAAACACTGTTCGCGAGGCGCTTGCGGCACTCGATACCCTGGGCGCCACGATCGCGCTGGATGATTTCGGCACCGGCGCCACCTCGCTCTCCCATCTGACGAGCTTTCCGATTTCGCGGCTGAAGATCGATCCGTCCTTCGTGAGGGCCATCGGAACCGGCTGCGAATCTGCCCGGATCCCAGGTACGATCATCGACATGGCGCATAATCTGGGGATCGGGGTCATCGCGGCCGGCGTGGATCAGCAGCCCCAGTTCGACAGTCTGGCCATGGCCGGCTGTGATTTTGCGCAGGGAGAGTTGATCAGCAAACCGCTTCTGAACGATGCCGCAATCGAAACCTATCTCTCCGCACGCGAGGTCATGCGCACCCGCGACAAGGTTTTTCTGCTGTAGCATGCACGCTTGCCGCCGGGCACGCGCTCAACCCTGCCCCGCCAGCAATTGCTGCACGGCGTCGGAAGGATCGGCGTCGATCACCCGCCGGCGACGGCTGGAAACGCTCCGATCGACCGCTTGCCGGGTCAGAAGCACACTTGCACTATCGCGGTCCATCGGTTTGCCGAAGAGGAAACCCTGGGCCAGTTCGCAATGATGATCGCGCAGAAAAGTAGCCTGTGCCTCTGTCTCCACCCCTTCGGCGGTCACATCCAGACTGAGTGCGCGTGCGAGGCTGAGCAAGGCGGCGACGATGGCGGCGTCTTCCGCATCCGTTTCCAGGTTGCGAATGAAGGAACGGTCGATCTTGATTTCGGAAACCGGAAACTGTTTCAGATGCACGAGTGACGCGTAGCCCGTGCCGAAATCATCGAGAGCGATACGAATCCCGGCTCGATCAAGATAGATCAGCGCACCCGCGACGGCGCCCCCGCCCTCGCCGAGGAAAACGCGCTCGGTCACCTCGACGGCACAGTAACGCGCCGGGACGCCACGTTCCGCCAGCATGTCCGGCAGCGTCCAGGCGAGGCCGCCCTCACCGAAATCAGCCGCGGCCAGATTGAGCGCGACAGGCCCTGCCGCCATCCCTGCATCGATCCAGTCCCGCAAATCGTCGAGCACCTGCCGGGCCATTTCACGCCCGATATCACGCGCGAGTTCCGGCATGTCGAAGGCGGAGCCGAACACGGCGGGTGTCAGCACGCCCCGCTCGGGATGACGCCAGCGCGCCAGCGCCTCGAAGCCGCAGACCAGCCCGGAATCGAGATCGATCTTGGGCTGATAATAGGGGATGATTTCACGGGCATCGAGAGCGCGCGCGATCTGTGCGGCCATGCCGGCGCGTCGCGCGCCACCCTGCGCCAGTTCCTGATCGAACAGCTGGAGCGGTGCGCCGCCGCGCCGGGCAGCCTGTTTTGCCGCATGCAGGGCAATCTGGGCCTGCCGGAACAGGGTTTCACCCTCGAACGCGTTGCGGGCTGACCAGGCGAGACCGACGCAGACGCGCGCCGCGAGAATGTGATCGGCCTGATAGATGTCTTCGGCCAACGCTTCGGCGAGCGCCTGCGCGACGCCAATCGCCTCTTCGGCGTTCTCGGCATCGGCGAGGAAGACTCCGAACTCGTCGCCCCCGATGCGGGCAAAGACATCGTCACGACCGAGCTTTTCGCGCAAACGCACGCCCGTACGCCGCAAAAGCGCGTCGGCGCCCTCATGGCCGAGCGCCGCATCGAGCGCCTTGAAATCGAGATAATCCAGCAATGCGAGAGCCACGCCGCCGCCGTCATCCCGGTTGTTTTCGACATTCTGATGCAGGCTGGCAAGGAAGCAGGCGCGGTTGGGCAGGCCGGTGAGCGCGTCATGATTGGCCGCACGCCAGGCCTCTTCCTCTGCGGCCTTGCGATCGGTGATATCGTAGGTCACACCAATGATCCGCCGCCGCCCGTCCGCGTCACGTCTCTCCAGGCCGCGCGAAGACAGCCACAGCATGCGCCCGTCCGGGTGCCGATAACGCAATTCGGGCACCCGCATGCTGCCGCCCTTCACATAGGCCGCATGGAAGACGGCCCGATCATCGGGATGCATGTTTGCGATATAGCCGTCGAAATCATCGGGGGCTATGCCCAGAATGGTCCATGAATTGTCGGTGCGGCTGCTCTTGCCGGCCTCGGGAACATACTCCCACGCAACCATGCGTGCGGCGGAAAGCGCCAGCCGCAGCCGCGCCTCCGATCCGGCGATCTGCCCTTCGGCGACATGCCGCTCGTGATCATCCGACGCCTTGCCGACCCATTCATCGATGCGGCCCTGCCGGTCCTTGAGAGGCACGACACGGATCCGATGCCAGCGCCAGCCGCCCGGCAGGCTGCCGATACGCCAGCTTCCCTCGAATGCCCGCCCGGCGCGCCTGGCGCGACAGGCTTGCAGGAGAAACCGATAACGATCATCGGGGTGAATCAGAGTCAGCCAGCCGTGCCCATGCATCCGGGCCAAGGCAGCCGGATCGATATGCCCGCCAACGGGGACGGCACGGATCCGGCCATCCGGGTCGGCCTGCCAGATGAGCCCGGCCCCCGCCTCCAGCAATGTACGGTAGCGCAGAGCATCACGCGCCGCATCACCGGCCACCGCTGCATCACTCGCATAGTGGTCGGAGGAGGCCATCGCCTGATGAGACGGCGTGTTATGGTCTGCGGGCTGGCTCATCGCTCCTACGGATCAGGGGAGGTTGCTGCAACGGCGCCCCCTGCACCGCAGCCATTCCCCATTGACGATCATGGTCGACCACCTCACCTCAACAAGTCGTTAACGCGAATTCTCCCCTTTGCTGAATTCATAAGTATCAAATTACAGATTATACAATTTTAAAATGTATTCTTGCGGCTAAATCAGCTTCTCTTCAAGCATCACCTTCTTCCGGAGAGATGCAATTTTAAATTGGATTGCAAGGCCTTGGAGAAGCGTGGGAGGCATTGCACGCAAAAAACATTAAATCATATTTCATAAAATTTAAGATTGTGTAGAATTTTATCCTTCGCTCGATGCTTGGTGAAGTTTCCGTCAAGAATCAGCAGATTCGGTGATGAGCCCGAGCGAATCGCGGATAGCGCTCCGGGCCGCCGGCCTGCCGGATTATGAGGCGCCCATCTGCCTGTCGCTGATCGGCACGGCTTGTCGGCACCGGCGACGCGCGCTATCGCTGGGGCATGACAACGAAAACGAGCCGACCATGACCATCGCTCTTGACGGCGCCAGCCTCACCATCACCGATGCCGCCCGTGTGGCACGCCCGGATGCGCAGGGCACTTATGCGCAAGCCGAACTCGCCCCCGCCGCCCGCGAGCGCATCGCGGCGACGCGCACCTATATCGACGAGACCTGGATGCATGACGATGCGCCGCTGATGTATGCGTTCAACACCGGCGTCGGCCTGTTCAAGGACCAGCGCGTCGTCATCGCCGACATGGCGGAATACCAGAAGAAGACCGTCTACGCCCATGCGACGGGTATCGGCGAGCCCTTCGCCGAGGACGTCACCCGCGCCATGATGCTGATGCGCGCCAACGCCTTCGCCTCGAATTATTCCGGCCCGCAGGTCGAACTGGTCGAGCGGCTGCTCGCCTTCCTCAATGCCGGCCTGCACCCGGTGATCCCGCAGAAGGGCTCCGTCGGCGCCTCCGGCGATCTGGCGCCGCTCGCCCATCTCGCCGCGGCCGTCTGCGGCTTCCCCGAGGCCGAGATGATCTGGCGCGGCAAGCGCCTGCCGGC
>PXAW01000126.1 GCA_003567055.1 Hyphomicrobiales bacterium | reverse complement strand
TTATTCCGTCACGCAGGCCGATCCCCCGGTATTGGTGCTGACGGCTGCGGAGGTGGCGGGGCAATCCGTGCGCGAGAGCAGTCTCGACATCGAAAACGCTGCCCTGCGTCGCGTTGAAGGGGAGGGCGGTATCGGGGAGCGTGTCTGGGCTTTTCTGGAAGGCACGCAGATGAGCCTGCGCTATCGCGCCACTGTCGATGTGGAGCGTCACGCGATCGGGCTGAACGGCCTCGCCGCTGAGCCGATGCATGCGCTCCCGAATGATGTCTTCACATTCGTACACCCGTCGCGATACTGCCCTTCCGATCTGCTCGCTTCTTTCGCCGAGCGGGAATTCGGTCACCTGCAAGGGGGCGAGAAGATCGCCGCGATGGCGCAATGGATTGCCGGCGCGCTCAAATACATTCCGGGCAGTTCGGGGCCTGCGACGACGGCGATCGATACATTCGTTTCCCGCGAGGGCGTATGCCGGGATTACGCGCATTTGCTGTGTGGCCTTGCCCGCGCCGCTTCCATTCCCGCGCGATATACCTCGGGATACAGTGCCGGGGTCACGCCGCCGGACTTTCATGCGGTCGCCGAAATATGGCTCGATGGGGCGTGGCATCTCGTTGACCCGACTGGAATGAGTTCTCCTGCAAATTTCGTCGTGATCGGCTCCGGCCGCGATGCCGGCGATATTCCATTCATGGAAACCGAAAAGCCGGCACTTCTCATCAGCCAGAGCGTCGACGTCACCCACGAAGAATCTGCCTGACGGAAGAACCCGCAGTCGGGTCCATCGATGCCGGCATTCCCGTCGCATCACATCCCGTCGGCGAAGCGCCCGGAGATCGACACTGAGCTCCCCGAGCCGTTCATGCTGCCCGATGCGTCGAAATGCGCGTCGAGCTGCATGACCAGCGCTGCGATGATGCTTTTGCCGAGGCCGGTCTCGCCGGGCCTGTGGTCGCCGATCGGCATGCCGACGCCGTTATCGGAAACGATCAGGTGCCAGTCCTGCCCCTCGACGCGATAAGTCAACGTGATCCGGCCATCCGTATCGGCCACGAAGGCATGCTTGAGGGCATTGATCACCAGTTCGGTGACAATCAGTCCCAGGCACATCGCGACCTCCGCCGGCACCATGCGCGCCTGCGCGTCGACTGAGATCTGCGTGGAACCCGCGACAACCGATTCAGTCAAGCTCCTGCCAAGTCGATCAAGATAGGCCGCGATTTCGATATCGTGATCCTCGTGCGGCGACTGGAGTTGCTGCTCCATGGTGGCCACTGCCAGAATCCGCCGGTGCGCGTTTTCCAGGTGCCGGCGAGCCTCCAGGGATTGCACCTCGCGCGCGTCCCGGGCCAGAACGCTGGCGATGATCTGCAAGCTGTTGCCGACACGGTGGTGGACTTCCCGCATGAGGGTGTCCTTGTGGGCAAGCAGTGCCGCAACATTGGCGGAAACGTATGGCTCGCTTCGGTTTCCGGCTTTGGGTAGCAGCCGAGGTTCCTCGAGCAGGAATGAGAGTCCGGGAACGTTTTCATGCTCTGTTTTCTGCATACGCATGTTGACACCCCAACAGTTCTGAGCCCGAATATCGATTATTATTTGTTTACGGGCTTTGAATTTAAAGTTGGTCCCAGCAGCATTCGTAAGCGCTGGGATCTGCGGGAAATCATCCCCCACAGCATCAATTTAAGGGCAGATGCCGAGTGCTGCTGTACTGTTTTGATCACCGCGGAAAAAAATGATCAGTCGGGATCAATGTGCGGCTGATCGTGCAAAACCGCATTGAGCAAGGATTTATGCACCTCGATTCGACCGTTGTAAGAAATGAAGCCGAGCTTGCGGAACTTGTTCATTAAATGGCTCACGCGCGGGCGCGTCGTGCCGATCATCTGGGCGAGGGTCTCCTGGCTGATCTCCGCAATGATCGGCTCAGGCTCGCTGTCCTTGCCGAAATTCGCAAGCAGGAGCAGAAGCCGGGCAAGCCGCTTCTCGCTGGAATTGAACAGCTGATCGATCAGGTCTGCCTCCACACGCACGGCACGCCCCAGGAGATGGGCGATGAACACTTCCGAGAATTCCGGCTCACCCGCGATCAGCTTGAGGATCGTCTGCTTGTCGATCCGCACGATCTCCGCCTCCGACATGGCCACAGCCGTCGAGATCCGCTTTGCCTGACCGGCGAGGCAGCCTTCACCGAAAAAATCCGAGGGGCCGAGCAGTGCGATGACGGCTTCCTTGCCCTGTTCGGATATGACCGTGAGCTTAACCTTGCCGGATTCGATGTAATAGACCGCATTCGCGGCGTCGCCCTGGGAAAATACGACCTGCTCGGAGATGTATCTGCCAATG
The DNA here is from genome assembly GCA_003567055.1 of Hyphomicrobiales bacterium. Taxonomy (GTDB): domain Bacteria; phylum Pseudomonadota; class Alphaproteobacteria; order Rhizobiales; family Beijerinckiaceae; genus Saliniramus. The sequence goes on along the minus strand of PXAW01000126.1, from coordinate 190 downwards.
CTTCTGTCGTTGCCGACGCGCGCCAGAAAGGCTTTCGCGTCAAAGCTTGATTGAACCTTTTTCGCCACTGCATATGCTCCGATCTTTCTAGAGTTCAGAAGCGACGGGCGCACGATCAAGGCGGCAGCCGCGAGGAAATTGAAGCAATCGTAGTAGACGATGTGGAACCGCGTCTACGCGGAACTGTTGT
>PXAW01000519.1 GCA_003567055.1 Hyphomicrobiales bacterium | reverse complement strand
GGCTATTATCGCGGTGATATCGACGGCATGTTCGGCTCGAAGACACGCGAAGCGGTGCGCAACTTCCAGCGCGGGCGCGGCCTGCCGGCGGATGGTTATGCCAATATGGCGCTGCTGGAGACATTGCGCGCGAGCCGCTGAGCGCCGCCGGGCGGCAAGGACGCTGACGCGCGCGCAATCATGCGCTATCATGGCGCCATGATGCGGATGATCCTTTCCGGTTACGGCATGGCCCGGCTGCTGCCGGTCTTCGTCATGACCCTGTCCTTGCTTCTTGCCGGCCTGCCGCACGGCGCCGCAGCCATGCCCGGCGAAAAACCCGGCGAAGAACCCGTCGAAAGCTCCGGCGCCGGGCCTGCACCGCCGGCGCAATACGCCTTCCTGCGGCTGTTTCAGCGCTCCGAACCCGAACCGCCGCCCACACAACAAACCCGGCCCCGCCCCGCCAGGCCGGCTGCGCCGACGCCGCTGCGGGTGGAATCCGCCGCGACGGACGCCGTTTCCACCCGTATCGCCGTCTTCGGTGATTCGCTGGCCACCAATCTCGGACAGGGCCTGCAGGCGCTGATGGAGGAAGAGGCGGAGATTGCGGTTTCAGTCCAGGCGCGCGGCTCGTCGGGACTGGTGCGCGACGATTTCTTCGACTGGCCGGGAAATCTTGCACGCATTCTCGCCGATGAGCCCGCTTTCGACATCGCCGTGTTGCAGGTCGGTCTGAACGATCGCCAGGCGCTCAGGGTCGACGGCGCGAGCGCCGCGCCGCTTTCCGATCCCTGGCGCGCGGAATACGGCCGGCGCATCGATGTCATTGCGCAGGCCTTCGCCGAGGCCCGGATCCCGCTGATCTGGGTCGGCCTGCCGCCGATGCAGAACAACCGCCTCTCCACGGATCTCGCCGTGATCAACGAGATCGTGCGCGATCGCCTGCGGCGCAGCGAGGTGATCTATGTCGACATCTGGAAGGGCTTCGTCGACGAGAGCGACCGCTATACCGCCACCGGCCCGGATCTCGCCGGCCAGCCCGCGCGGCTGCGCACCTCGGACGGGATTCACCTCACCGGCGCCGGCTCGCGCAAGGCGGCGCATTTCGTCGATGTCGAGATACAACGTCTGATCACACGCCCGCGCGACGAGATCGCCGTGGCGCGCGCCGCGATCGAGGCGGCGGATGACGAAACCGCACGGATTGCGGCGATCGACATGCTGATCCGGCGTTCCCTCGGCGAACTGCCCCTCGCACCCGGCCTGCTCTACACGGCGCGACGCGACCCCGTCGGCCCCGTCATGCCGCTGACGCGCATCGACGTGTCAGCACAGGGTATTCTCTTGTCCGGCACCCCGCCCCTCGACCCCGCCACGCGCATCATCACAGAGCGCGTACTGGAAGAAGGCGTGTCGCCGCCGCCGGTTGCCGGGCGCGCCGATGATTTCCGCTGGCCACGCAGTCCCTGAGGCGACCCGGTCGCTGCAGGGGCAGCAGAGGGCACCGATCATACACAATCTTACGTATAAGCCTGGTCATCCAAGCTTAACCGTTTTGGACAATCATGGCCTCCTTCGCCGGTCCGGCAGCCCGCCGACCCCGCAACGATGTGAGGACATGCATGCTGCTGACCACCACCGATTCCCTCGACGGCCATCGCGTCACTGATTATTGCGGCCTCGTCATCGGCCAGGCCGTGATCGGCCATGATGTCGTGAAGCAATTCCGCACCGGCATTCGCAATGTCGACAATGGCGGGCGCCACGATTACGCGAACGAACTCGCGCGCGCCCGCAAGGAGGCCACCGCCGAGGCGATCGCGACGGCGACGGCCCTGGGTGCCGATGCGGTGATCGGTATCGCTTTCAGCTTCGAGACATCCGGTGATACCGCCCATCACGTCGTGGTCACGCTCACCGGGACGGCGGTCCGGATCGCGACCGGAGCGCAAACCGATCAATCCGGCATCAGCGCAGCAACGCCCCATTAACGCGCATCGTGGCATCCTTGCTCCCCTGAAGACGATGTCGCCTGCCGCGTCCGGCTGACAGGCGCGTCACGGACGGACGAGAGCTCCGTTGCACGGGGGCAGGCCACGATAACCATGCAGAACCGGGATCATTGCATCGAAACCATCCCCGTCGCGGCCCACGCGGATGAGGTCTTCGGTACGCTCGTCGATCTGGCCGGGGCGCATGCCGGCATATGGCTGACGTCACGCGACAGTGTGACGGTCGGCGATTTCATCGCCATTGCGACGCCGCTGTCGCACACCATCGCCGTGATCACGACCATCACCGAAGCCGGTGCCGAGACCGGAGCCCATGCCCGGATCGACATGCTCGGCGAAGTCCTGCAATTGCCGGGCGGGCGCAGCGTGTTTCAGCGCGGCGTGAGCAGCTATCCCCGCCTCGGCGCGCCGGTGATGCGCATGCAGCGCGACACCTTGCGCGACATCCATACCCGGCGCGACAGCCGCGCCATCGCGCTCGGTACCCTCGCCCTCGACCCGCAGGTCACCGCCTATGTCGATATCGATGAAATGCTGACCAAGC
>PXAW01000568.1 GCA_003567055.1 Hyphomicrobiales bacterium | reverse complement strand
TTCGGCATCGATCCCAAACTGCTGGAAATCCTCGTCTGCCCGCTGACCAAGGCGACGCTGGAATATGATGCGGACAAGCAGGAGCTGATCTCGAAACAGGCGCGGCTCGCCTATCCGATCCGCGACGGGATCCCGATCATGCTCCCCGAGGAAGCGCGTCAGCTGCCCGATTGAGGCGCGGCCTTCGCGCGGGTGGCGATCGCATCGGCGAGAGCGACGACGCGCTCGGCCATCTGCGCATGCAGCCGCTCGACCATGCGCCCCTCGAGCGCGATCACGCCCTTGCCGGCATTGTCCGGCTGCGCGAAAGCCTCGAGGATCGCACGCGCCTGTGCGACCTCCTCCGGATCGGGGGCGAAGAACGCGTTGGCGGGGCCGATCTGGGCCGGGTGGATCAGGCTCTTGCCGTCGAATCCGAGATCGCGGCCCTGCCGGCATTCGGCCTCGAAAGCCTCGGTATCGGTGATGGCGTTGCAGACACCGTCGAGAATATCGAGCCCGTAGGTGCGCGCGGCGATCAGCGCGGTCTGAAGCCAGGGCAGCATGCTCTCGCGTCCCGGCGTGAAGCGCGCCCGGGTCTCCTTGGCCAGATCGTTGAGCCCCATCACCAGACAATCGAGCCGGGTCGCGGGATCCTCCGCACAGGCTGCGATCTCGGCGATGCGCAGGATCGCGCCGGGCGTCTCGATCATCGCCCAGATCCGCGTATCTTGCGCCGCATCGGCTTCGCGCAGACGGATCGCGACGTCGAACAGGGTGCAGGCGGTCTCGACCTTTGGGATCAGGATCGCAGCCGGCCCTGCCGCGCAGGCGGCCTTGAAATCAGCCTCGAACCATTGCGAGCCCGGCCCGTTCACGCGGATCACCGTCTCGCGACCGGGCCAGGCGCGCTCCGCGACCATGGCGCAGACCGTCTCGCGCGCCGCTTCCTTCGCCTGCGGCGCGACGGAATCCTCGAGATCGAGGATCAGCGCATCGGCATCGAGGCTGCGCGCCTTGTCGAGGGCACGGGAATTGGCGCCGGGCATGTAGAGCGCACTGCGACGAGGACGAATGCTCATGATCCGATCAGCCTCCTGCCCGATAATCAGGCGTATTGCCCACGATGACGCCAAGCATGTTCAGCCCGTTCTGCGTACCCGCTCACGATAGAGCAGATAGAGCCCTGAGGCGATGACGATGCTCGCGCCGACGAGTGTCCAGGGATCGGGCCAGTCGCCGAAGACGAAATAGCCCAGAAGCAGCATCCAGAGTAGCTGGCTGTAGATGAAGGGCGCCAGAACCGGCGCCGGCGCGCGGGCATGGGCCAGAATCAGCAGCCAGTGCCCGAACCCGCCATAGAAACCGACGGCGCAGAGCAGGAACCAGATCAACGGCTCGTCCGGCATTTGCCAGACGAAGGGCAGGATCGGCGTCATCAGCGCGACCCCGGCGAGCCCGGAATAGACCATGGTGGTGCGCGAGGAATCGGTCGCGGCCAGGAGGCGCGTCGAGATGCCGTAGAGCGCGTAGCAGATCGCCCCGGCCACCGAGAGGAAGGCGGCGGGATGCATGCCGCCGAAGCCCGGACGCGTCACCACGATCACGCCGAGAAAGCCCACGCCGATGGCGATCATCCGGCGCGGCCCGGCCCATTCACCCAGGATCGGCCCCGCGAGCAGCGCCACGAGAAAGGGTGTGGCAAAGAGGATCGAGATGGTTTCGGCCAGTTGCAGATATTGCAGGGCGATGAAGTTGAGGATGGTCGAGGCCATCAGCAGAATCGAGCGCGCGACCTGGAGAACCGGGCGGCTGGTGCGCAGCACGCCGGGGCTGGTCCAGTGGTTGACGAAAAAGGAGACCAGCACAACGCTGACCGTATAGCGCGCCCAGACCGTCTGGAGCGGATCGACCCCCTGACCCGCGAGCCATTTCGCCGTCGCATCGAGGCAGGAGAAACAGGCCAGCGCGCCGCTCATCAGGGCGATGGCGATCAGCCTGCTGCGGCGCTCCTCGGGGGAGGCGGGCGCATCGAGATTGCCGGAAGATGCGGGGCGGCGCGCGGGTTCGTCCATGATGCGAGCATAAACCCGCCCGCGATGCGCAGGCAGAGCGATTGCGCACAGGGCGATCGGAAAGTTTCGAAACGCGTGCCGCTGCGTCAGGCGGAAACCGGGTCCCGATCCGGCGTTCCGGGCGCAACGGCGATGCTCTGCGGGACGGCGGCATCGTGGGAATCGTCGCTCTCTTCGTCATCGTCGTCGCCATCGGCCAGCGCGCTATCGTCGGCGGCGGCGAGGCGCGCAAGATTGCGTGCCGCCTTGCGCAGGAGCTTGCGCAGGCGCTTGCGGTCCTTGCCGTCGAGCCCGGCGAGCAATTCGTCCTCGACTTCGTCCCAGAGCCCCGTGATGGCCTCGGCGCGCGCCTGCCCCGCCTCGGTCAGCGCGACGCGCACGACGCGCCCGTCACCGGTACGGTCCTGCCGCGCGACGAGGCCCATGGCCGAGAGGCGCGAGACCGTCTTGGAGGCGGTGGGCGGGCGCACCTGGAGGATGGCGGCGAG
>PXAW01000415.1 GCA_003567055.1 Hyphomicrobiales bacterium | reverse complement strand
TCCAAGCCTGGACAGCGTCATCGACCTCGGAAATGCGCGCAAGCGAGGCCTCGACCAGCGCGCGTGCCGTGGTCTTACCCTCGCGCAGGTCATGAGCAAGCGTATCGAGATGCACCGGTGCGGCCACAGGCGCGGTGGGGGGAGGGGTCACGATTCGGCCCTCGATTGCATAGTAGGCTTAGGTGCGCAACGCGGCGCGATGGCTAGCTGTCGCAGCCATGTCAACCGCAAGGCTGTCGTCCTCGATATGGCCAGTGAAGATCACGCCATAGACATCGCGCGCCTTAGCGATGCTTTCCCAACCTTCCAGCACATCCACGCGCACGCGTTCAGGCTCGCGCTCAAGCGGGTCTCCATAGCCGCCCCCAGCGCTGTCGCGCCCGCTCACGCGCTGGCCGGGAGCAAGGCGCAGTTGCACCACATTGGGCAGGCGCTCCGGTGCTGCATTTTCACTGAGAAGCCAAGTTTCACCCGATGTGCCATTCTGCCCACCGCGCACACCGCGGGGCTGGCTGTGCTGACCGTCGCAGGAAATGACGGCCGTCATCGGCGCATCGACGGGGCCATATTCGATCTGTTGGGCAGGTGCGCCGCGCCGCCGCCCGGCACCGGCGCTGTCTGTTACTAGCCCTAGCGATCGGACACGGATCGGATGCTTGAGCTCATCCACCTCAACCGAGTCGCGATACATCAGTCCGGCGATTACGGGGATGGCGTAATTGACCCAGCCATCAGCCGTATCGCTGGCTGGGCCGCCATTGGTCGAAAGCATCAATCGGTTCACATAGGGCTTGCCGCCGCGCGCGATATCGAGTCCCGAGATCACGGCCATCCCTGCACCAAGACCGGCACCGCCTTCGGCAAGACCCTTGCCCTCTCCCAGTTGAGCAAAAGCCGACTGGGTGATGTTTACTAGACGTTCCGAGACATTGGTCGTCGCCATCGAGCAGGAATGTGGAAAGCGCGGCGCGGCGACCACACTGTCTTCGGCATAGGTGAAGCGCAGTCGGCGGAAGGCACCCTCATTACGAGGCAAATCAGAATCAAGTGTGTTGAAGATCGCCCCCACCACGGCAGAGGTCGCAGCACCGAGCGAGGTGTTGAGCCCGGCATCAACGCAGGGCGGATTGTCGGAAAGATCGACGTGGATCTCGGCAGCGTCGGGGTCGATCTCGACGATAACCTTGAGATCGAGCCCCTCGGGCAAAAGGCCTTCGAGCGGGTCGGATTTGCCCGTATTGACAAGCCGCGCACGTGGTAGGGCGCGGATCGCCTCGATCATGCGCCGCTCGGAGTAGTCGAGCCAGCCTTGCATGAAGGTCTTGACAGTCGCGGCCCCGTATTTCTCGCAGAATGCCTCGAGTCGGCGCTCGGCAACCCGCGCAGCGCCAAGCCCTGCGAGATAATCGCCATACCATTGATCCGGCACGCGGATGCGCGCACGGCACATGCGGATGATGTCCTCGATATTGCGAAAATCGCGCTGGATGCGCACGCCGGGAAAAACTAGCGCGCCCTCATGATAAACATCCTGCGCGCGCACGAAATAGCTCGACGGGATCGAGTTTCCGATATCTGCCATGAGGCATTTCGAGACCGCAGTGAATAGATGCTCGCCCTCGAAGAATACCGGCACCATGAAAGTGTGATCGGCCGGATGGGTATTGCCGCCATAGGGATCATTATCGAGATAGGCATCGCCGCGGCAGATATCGCCCGCATGGTAGCGGCGCATATTCGCGGTCTGGATATGGCAGCCGAAAATATGCACCGGCAGACCTTCGGCGGGCGCGAGAAGCCGGTCGTCGCCAGTAACCAGACAGCAGGAGAAATCGCGCGCCGAGGAAATCACGGCCGATCGAGCAGAACGCAACAAGGTGTTGGTCATCTCGCGCACGATGCCGTCAAGCCGGTTGGCCATGACCGACATCGGCACCGGATCGAGGGGTGGTGTATCTTCACTCATGACGGGCTCCTTCCTTCAGCGGCAATCGAGAACATAGGTGCCGGCAGCGCTCAGATGGGCGCGCATCTGCGGGGGGATGACGAGCGTTGTCGTCGGCTCCTCGACAATGGCCGGACCTCTGATTTCGGCGCCTGCGACAAGGCCTACGCCGCGAAAAACCGGTGTGCTGACCCTACCCAGCCCCTCGAAAAAGCACTCACGATGCGTGTCTGGCAAAGGTGTATAGCAGGCCTCCACCGGTTCAGGTGCGGGCGGGGGATCGAAGGGGCGAATCGAGAGCCGGCCCTTCCAATTGACGAACTCCACGGCGCTACCTTCGTCGCGCACGGCATAAATGCGCTCATGCGTACGGTGGAAGGAGTCGATCAGCGCATCCACATCAGCGTTCCGGTCAAGGCGCGGGGTGGGCAGGGGCGTGTCAAGCTCCCAGACCTGTGCTTGGTAACGCGCCTCGACAAACCATTCGATGCTTGCCTCTGCGCTGCCTGCGGTGGTGAGATCAGCGCGAAATCGTTCGAGATCGGCGGCGATTTCATCAAGAGCGGCATTGACGCGGTCGCGTTCGAAGCTCGTGGAAT
>PXAW01000409.1 GCA_003567055.1 Hyphomicrobiales bacterium | reverse complement strand
GAGCGGCTCCGGCCAGGACACCTTCGTCTTCCGCCTCGGCGACGGCCAGAACGTCATCCAGGATTTCGACGTGACGCAGGACCGCATCGCGCTGGACGGGATCGCCCCGGAGGATGTCGACGTGATCGGCTCGACCGGCGGCACACAACTCCTCGCCGCAGACGGCACCGAATTCTGGTTCATCGGCATGACCGGTGTGAGCAAGACCGATCTCGCCTTCGTCGATATGGACGGCAACCCGCTCGCCACGCAGGAACCGCTGATCGTGCTCCAGGGCACGACCGGCGACGACTCGCTGGTGGGTTCATCAACCCAGAACAACCACATCATCGGCGATGCCGGCGACGACTTCCTCTACGGCGTCGGCGGCGACAACATTCTGGATGGCGGTACCGGCAACGATTTCATGACGAGCGGCTCCGGCCAGGACACCTTCGTCTTCCGCCTCGGCGACGGCCAGAACGTCATCCAGGATTTCGACGTGACGCAGGATCGCATCGCCCTCGATGATCTCGACGAGGTGGATCTGACGCTCAACGATTACGGCAGCGGCTCGGCACTGGTGGCCGCAGACGGCACCGAATTCTGGTTCATCGGCATGACCGGTGTGAACCGCTCGGATCTGAGCTTCGTCAATTACGATCAGGTGGCCTGATCGTAATTGCCCCCCGGGTGAGCTTACGCCACCCCGATCGCCTCGCGGAAACGCGCGCGCAGATGATGCCCGTCACGCGTCGGCATCACACGGGGGTTTTCGCCCGAGCGTATCGCACAGACGGCGAGGACCGGGCCGGGCGCCTCGTGCAGCAGGCGGCGTGGCGCGTCGAAGCCGCCGCTGGCATCGCAATGCGCGGCCTCGTTGAAACCGGCGGCGCGGGCCATGGCGACGAGATCGACCCCGTGTGCCGTATGGCTCGCCTGACCGCCGGTCTCGCCGTAAGCACGGTTGTCGAGGACGGCAATGGCCAGATTGTCGGGGCGCGCGACGCCGATCGTCGCGAACGCGCCGAGCGCCATCAGCATCTCGCCATCCCCGGTCACGACGAGGACCCGCGCCTGCGGGCGCGCCAGAGCGAGGCCGAGCCCGATCGTCGCCGCCGAACCCATCGCACCCCACAGGTAGAAATTGCGCGGATCATCCCCCGCCGCCGCGACGTCATAGGTCGGCGAGCCGAGCCCGGTGACGACGAGCAGCTCATCGGGCCGCGCGCGCAGCAATTGCCTAACGAGCTCGCGCCGCTCGAAGGGCTCGCGCCCCGTATCCACCGCCGACATCCCATTTCTCCCGTCGTTTCCGGAATTCATTCCGATCAGAAAATCTTCGCACCAATGAGCCGTTGCGACAAAAGCACCGCCATCGCCGTACCACCCTCGAACGCCATGTGCAGGGCGTATCTGACGACCTCGCGCACATCTGCGGGATCATCGACGCGCTGCACCACCAGCCCGCCCGCTTCCAGCGTGGCCGGCGTCGCCTGCCCCATCGGCACTTGCCAGGGATTGAACTCGCCCCATTCGCCCCGCATGGTCACGATCGTGACGATGGGGAACCCGCAATTGCGCACCAGCGAGAAGGTGTTGAGGCAATTGCCGACACCGCTCGACTGCATCAGGAGCACGCCCCGCGCACCGGCGAGATCGGCACCGGCGAGCACGCCGATCCCCTCCTCCTCGGTGGTGAGCACGATCGGCCTGATCGCGGGATCCTCGTGACAGCGCGTGATCACATGGCTGTGGCCCGCATCGGGCACATACGCGACCTGGCTGACCCGCGCGGCGACGAGTTCCTCGTAAATGGCTTCGCGCCAGTCTTCCCCACGGCTCTCGCTCATCGGCTCCTCGATTTCTGCATCAGAATCATATTATCGCGCCCAGTCCGGCGCGCGCCCCGGCGCACCGATCACGACATGGCCGCCCAATGCCGGCGGCAGGGCGAAGAGTGCGCCCTCCCCCTCCCCCGCATCGGTATCGCCGGTCGCGATCCGCGCCGCACCGCCCGCCTCGAAATGCTGCACGCTCGCGCGCGGCTCCGCACTGCCCAGCGCATAGGCTGCGATACAGGGGCGCGTCGTGGCGGATATGCCGAAGCGCGTCGCGTCATCGCTGAAGACGAGCGCGCCGCGATCGAGCGGCAGAACCAGCCGGGAGCGGTCGCGCCGGATGGGCTCGCGCCCGAGAAACCGCCCGAAGCGCTCTGCCGCCTCCGACGGGTCATCCACGAGAACGAGCGCGGCCTCCAGTGAAACGATCCGGTTGGGATGGGCTGTCCAGCGCGCCTGCCAGACGATATCGGGCGTGTGATGAGTGAGCACCTGGATGCGCCCCTCGGGCATCGCATCGGGCGGCACCCGCACCACGGAAAACCGTCCCTCGGCCTCGCCGCCATCGGGCAGCGCGATGGCGCGGGTGAGCCGCACGGCTTCATCGGGCGCAAATCCCGCTCCTGAGAGATGCGCGCGCGCCGCCTGCGCATCGGCGACGCTCATCGCGAGCAGATGCACCCCGGTATAACGCGCGATCGCGTCTTCGAGCCGGCGCGCGAGCG
>PXAW01000635.1 GCA_003567055.1 Hyphomicrobiales bacterium | reverse complement strand
GATCATCTGCAGCGCGCTCGCGCGTATCGGGATGTGTTCCCCGGGAAGGCTGTTCGAAGGCTGGTCCTTCGCCCCTGGATCCTGGCCTCCCCAATCCCGGCCTCCCCATGCCCCGGCACAATTGGCCACGGATCCGGCGCGGATTGCCCCGTGATCCGTGACGATTTCGAGCGCCTGCCCGTCGGCGCGGCTGACGGCGTGTACCGTGACCCCCTCGCGGATATCCACCCCGAGGGCGAGACAGGCCCGGCGATAGGCGTGCACGGCCTTCAGCGGATCGGCGAAGCCGTCATCATCGACAGTGAGCGCACCGAGGCAGTGGCGGGCGAGGGTGGGCACCCGCTCGAACAGGACGTTGGGCCCGATCATCCGTTCATGCGTCCAGCCGGCGGATCGTGTGCGCGCGGCACGGGCCTCGAGAGCGGCGAGGGCGGCTTCGTCCTCCGCCACGCGAACCTGGCCGCTGGCAGCGAAGCCGACATCGGCACCGAGCCGCTCGGAAAGCCCCGCCCAGAGCGGCAGGGCGGCCCGGGCCAGGGGGATTTCGGCAGGGTCACGGTTGAGGCTGCGCACACCGCCGGCGCTCGCCGAGGAGGCGTGGCGTCCGCATGTATCGCGTTCGAGCAAGAGCACGCCCAGACCGGCCCGGCGCGCCTCGAAGGCACAGGCGAGCCCGATCAGCCCACCGCCGATGACGACGAGATCAGCCCTCATGCGCGGCCTCCGGCTGTTCGAGGTAATCGCGCAGCAGCACCGGCTTGAGTGGCGCACGGATGCGCAGGGCCCCGGTCGCGTCGGGAGTGGAGCCGGTTTCCTGCGCCACGAGCCGGGTCAGCGGATTGGCGCAGATCCGGCCCTGGCAGGGTCCCATGCCGCAGCGGGTGAAGGTCTTGACGCGGTTGGGGCCGTTCGCCCCGAGTTCCACGGCCCGGCGTATGGCGGCAACGGTTACCGCCTCGCAGCGGCAGAGCATCGCCTCGTCCGCTTCCGGACCGGGCGGCGGCAGGGCGGGATAGAGCGCATCGACGAGCGGGCGCACGGCGCGCTTCTTCTGGCGCAGGCGCCACAGACGCGCGACCGTCTCGCGGTGGGTGTCGGCATGATCGGGAAGCCGGCGCGACGCCACGGCATGGCCGGCGAGGCTGCCGGTGATCTCGGCGAGTTCCGCCCCGCCGATTCCCGCCGCATCGCCGACGATCCAGAGCCCGGGCAAGGCACTCTCGCCATCCTCCGAAACAACCGGAGCGAAGGCGGCCTGCGCGGCGTTCCAGTGATGCTCCAGCCCGAGGAGCCGGCTGATCTGGGTGTTGGGGATCACCCCGTCATGCACGGCGAGCAGGTCGGCGGGCAGGCTCATCTCACGGTCGCCGGCGCGAAAGCGCACCCGTGTCAGCGCGCCATTCCCATCATCCGATTCCGCGCGCAACTGCGTCACGTGGCGATGGACCGGGATCCCGGACAGGCGCCGGCGCAGGGAGAGCAGCATGCCCTGCGCCACCAGCCCGGGATCGGAGAGGAGTGCAGCGGGGAGGTGGCGGAAGGCGCGCCGGCGCGTGCCGGGCGGTGTCATGTCGAGAATGGCCGAGACGCGTCCGCCGAGGCTTCGGATCTGGGCGAGCGCCAGCAGCAGCAGGGGCCCCTGACCGGCCAGCACGACGCCCTCGGTGGCGGGCACGAGCCCCGATTGCTTCATCGCGATCTGCAAGGCGCCGATCCCCATCACGCCGGGCCGGTGACTTCCGGGAAAGACCATGGCGCGTTCCTGCGCGCCACAGGCGATGATCACCTGCCGCGCGAGGCTGTTTTGCAGGGAAGGCGCATGCCCGGCATCGCGACGCAGCCAGCTGATGGCGAAGCCGTCCTCGTCCTGCGCGATATCGACGAGCGTCGCGCCCGCATGATGGCGTGCACCCGAGCCCGCCAGGCGCTCCAGCGCCTTGCCTGCCCGATGATAGCTCGCGGCGAAGATCCGGCGCGGGCCCTCATCGGCGAGGATCGCCCCGGCATTGCGCCAGACCTGGCCGCCCGCAGAGGGTTGCTCGTCGAGCAGCATCACGCTGAGCCCCGCAGAGGCGGCAATGCCCGCAGCGGCAAGGCCGGCGGGGCCTGCGCCGATCACGACGAGATCGAGGGGGGCGTTGCGCGGGCTCATGTCTGCGTTCCCCCGGCAGCGTCAGCGGAGGCGACGTCATCAGGCAGATGCGTGCGAACCTGCATCCCCTCCCGAACGGGAGTCAGGCAGGCCTGGACGCCGGGGCGCCCGTCGACCGCGCACAGGCAGCCGAAACAGATGCCGATCAGGCAGGCCGGGCTGTTGAGCGCGCCGGTCTTCGGATTGCGCGCGAATGCCGTCAGGCCGCCCGCGATCAGAGCCGTGGCGAGGCTGTCGCCGGGCCGCGCCGCGAAGGGCTGGCCGTCAACGGTGATCATGATCGCCGTGGCGCTATCGTCACCGACGCGTCGGAAGAGGGCTCTGCGCGTGGAATGGGTGCCGGACAGGGTCATGCCGCCCTCCGGAAACGCGCGGGCGAAAAGGCGGGATAGG
>PXAW01000131.1 GCA_003567055.1 Hyphomicrobiales bacterium | reverse complement strand
TTCCGATACGCACACACTCTGCAATCCCCATCGATTCCGGCAAATCAGGATTATCAGTCCACGCGGATTTGATAGCGATCTCCTATTTTTCTATAACTTAAAATGCATGATATATTATGCTTAACAACATTACAACAAATTTTATATAATTTTTTGATATTCTTGTGGGGTCGGTCAATTCCCGCTACACCCATAGCAGGAGGAAAGCCTTGCAGGATTTCTTGAGCGCCCTCACCACATTCGTCTCCGCCAACGCCTCCTGGGCCCCGCTGGTGGTCGGCGTTCTGGCCTTTCTGGAATCCCTGGCGATCATCTCGCTCTTCGTTCCGGCGACCATGACGCTTGTGGCGATCGGCGCGCTCGTTGCCGTGTCAGGGATTGAATTCTGGACTGTCTGGATCACCGGCGCGATCGGTGCGATCTGCGGGGACATGCTGTCTTACGCGATCGGTCGTCGCTACGATCACGCCGCCCTGCGCATCTGGCCGCTCAGCCGCTATCCGCAGCTCGTCGCCCGCGCCCAGACGGGATTGCGCCAGCACGGCGCCTGGTGGCTGTTTGCCGGGAAGTTCTTCGCGCCGACGCGCACGATCGGGCCCCTGCTCGCCGGCGTGAGCGGCATGCCGCTGCCCTTGTTCAAGGCCGTGACCTTCGCCGTCGCCATGGTCTGGGTCTTCGTCCTGCTGGCGCCGGGCGCGCTGATCGTCACCCTCATCGCGGATTGAGGCCGGGCGCTCTACACCGCCAGCGCCTCCGCCGTCGGCTGGGCCGGCTCGGCGCCCGCCTCGTTGACCCCGACGCGCCGGCGCACCGCGCTCGCGGTGGTGAAGTTGATCGGATAGGGCACCCGGTCCGCCAGCGTCACCTCGTGGCGTGCCGCGAGCTCTTCCAGCAGGGCCGGCGGCAGCGCCGCATCGGCGACCACCTTGTCGGGGCCCGACACGTCGATGCGCGGATGGTGCATGGCCTCGTCAAGCGACATGCCGTGATCGATCATGAAACAGAGCAGGTTCATCATGGCCGGGATGATCTTGCGCCCGCCCGCACCGCCGAGCGCGATCACATCATCCGCGCCCGTGGCGATGGCCGGGCAGTAATTGGCCAGCACGCGCTTGCCCGGCCCGATGGCGTTGACCGCGTCCGGGCGCGGATCGAACCAGTTGATGCCGTTATTCATCAGGATCCCGGTTTCGGGCGAGAGCAGCCGCGCCCCGAACAGCGAGAGCAGGGTCTGGGTGCAGACGACGAGATTGCCCTGCGCATCCGCCACGGCGAAATTCGTCGTCGATGACGGGTGCGGCGTACGATCGCCCATCTCGGCGAGGCGGCGCGTCCAGGCCTGTTTCAGGGCGTCGGCCATCGCGGCATACATCGCCGCATCGGGGACATTGCCCGACGGCGCATGCGCCTTCTGAAGCGTCGTCATCGCCTCGAGCATGGTCGGCCCGCCATTGAGCTCAGGCGCGACGGCGATCTCGTAATCGCGATAGCGCAAGGTCGCCGGCTCCCGGATCTGCGCCTTCACCTGCGCGAGATCCTCCATGGAGAGATAGCCGCCGCGCGCTGCGATATCGGCGATCAGGGCGCGGGCGAGGCTGCCGGTATAGAAGGTCGAGGCGCCTTCCTCGGCGATGCTGCGCAGGCTGCGTGCGAGTGCCGGCCAGGGCAGGCGCGCAGCCGCCGCACCCGCCGTCGGCCCCTGGATGACGGGCAGCCCGTCGCGCAGGAAATGCTCGGCGCAGCCGGGATCGTTTCGCAGATCGGCAAGGGCGCTGGTCACGATCAGGGAGGAATACCATTCGACCTCGACACCCGTCTGCGCGATCTCCGCCGCCGGCATGACGAGATCCGCCCAGGGCATCGAGCCGAAGCGCTCATGCGCCAGCGCATTGCCCGCGACCATGGCGGGCACGGCGATAGCCTTGGCGCCGACGACGTTGCGGTTGTCCTCGACCATGGGCCAGCCGAACAGATCGGAATCGGCGCCGCCGATGATCGGGAAATCCGCCGGGTCGAGCGTCTGCGGCGAGCGCGCGCCGAAATCGATCACGCTGATGCGCCCGCTCGCGGCCTCGCGCACCAGCATCACCCCGATCCCGCCGATCCCGCTCATCCAGGGCTCGGCCACGCCCGCGGCAAATCCCGTGGCGATGGCCGCATCGACCGCATTGCCGCCCCGGCGCAGGATATCGATCCCGACCTGCGCCGCGACGCGGTGATGCGCTGCGACGACGCCCCCGGCGCTGCGGGCCACGGGTTTGCTGAGGGTCGTGCCCCGCGACAGGTTTTGCGACAAGGCGTGACGGCGCAGCATGGCTCTCTCCCCGATAATGTCCAAGCGAGCCTAGCTTTATCCGGCGCGCAGAAAAGGTGCATCCGCGCGCGATCCGGTTGGGTGGATTGCGGTGGCGAAAACCCGCCGGGGCGGGCCCGGCGGGTCTCGTCGAATGGATGATCGGGACGCCGCGCAGGGCGCCCCGAAAGCGCTCGCGGATTACTCCGCAGCCTGATAAGCGGGGTTGTCGATGAAGTGGAACTCGCCATCG